>JAISNZ010000237.1 GCA_031275955.1 Desulfovibrio sp.
ACGCCCATGCGCCCCAGATCCGCATAGCCCATGACGGCGTTCAGGTTGGCGCCGTCGGCGTAGACAAGCCCCCCCCGCCTGTGAATGATCTCGATACCGGCGGCCAGTTCGGTTTCAAACAGCCCCAGGGTGTTGGGATTGGTCACCATGAGGCCCGCCGTTTCGGCGGTCATGAGGGCGTCAATGGCGGAGGCTTCGATGTATCCCTTCGGGCCTAGGGGGACCTTGACTTCCTCAAAGCCGCACATGGCGGCTGTGGCCGGGTTTGTCCCGTGGGCCGTGTCCGGCATGAGGATTTTCGTTCTGGCTTCGCCTCTGTGGCGGTGGTGGGCCGCAATCATGAGCATGCCGCAGAGTTCGCCGTGGGCTCCCGCTCCGGGCTGGAAGCTGGCGGCCCTGAGTCCTGTGATTTCCGCCAGAAATTGTTCCAGTTCATACAGGAGACGCAATTCCCCCTGGACGGCCTCGGCGGGCAGAAGGGGATGGGCGCGGGCGAAGCCCGGCAGGGAGGCCAGGGTCTCGTTGACCTTGGGGTTGTACTTCATGGTGCAGCTGCCGAGGGGATACATGCCCGTGTCCAGGCCGAAATTCCAGGTGGACAGGCGGGTATAATGCCGGACGACCTCCTGCTCGGACAGGTCGGGCCAATCCGGTCCGGGACCGGCGAGATCGGCGGGCAGGGAGGCGGCGGGCAGCCCGGATTCCGGAATGCTCATGGCGCTCCGGCCCGGCCTGCCTTTTTCCCAGAGCAGGTCTTCGTTGAGGACAAGGCCGCGGGAGCCGGCCTGGACGGAAGGTGTTTCGCTCATTGTCACATCTCGCGGAGCAGGGCGTCAATGTCTTCCCTGGTTTTTGTCTCGGTAACGCCGAAAAGCCAGGCATCCCGGAAAGCCGGCTGATCCGGATACCAGGCCGCCAGGGGGAAGCCGGCCAGGATCCGTTTCTTCTTGAGCCGTTCGTAGCGGGCGGAAAATCCGGTCGGGGCCTTCAGGGTAAATTCGTTAAAGGTGGGGGAGGAAAAGAGGGGGGCAAAGCCCGCCCGCAACAGGCCGGCCTTGAGATATTCGGCCAGATCCAGATTGACCTGGGCCATTTTTCTCAGTCCGCTTCCGCCGATGGCCGCCATGAAGACGGCCGCCGTCAGGGCGCAGTGTCCGGCGTTGGAGCAGATGTTGCTGACGGCCTTGCTGCGCCGGATGTGCTGTTCGCGGGTGGAAAGGGTGAGGACGAAGGCGCGTTTCCCCTCCAGGTCCGTGGTCTGGCCGACCAGCCTGCCGGGGATCTGGCGCATATGTTCCCGCGAACAGGACAGCACGCCCAGGGTGGGGCCGCCGAAACCCTGATCCAGGCCGAGGCTTTGGGCCTCGCCGCAGACGATGTCCGCCCCGAGGCTTCCGGGGGATTTGCTCAGACCGAGGGCGAAGGGCTCTGTGAAGGAGGAGACCAGCAGACCCCCGGCGGCATGGATGGTCCCGGCCGCGGCCGGGAGATCCTCAAACACGCCGAGGATGTTGGGGGACTGCAGCAGGAGGGCCGCCGGCGGGCTTGAGGGCGGAAGGGAGGCCAGGGGCGAGAGGTCTGTGCGGCCGTCCGGCCCCGCGGGCAGGGTGACAAGGGCCGCGTATCCGCGGGGAGCCATGTAGGTGGCCAGAACCTCGCGCCAGTGCGGATGGGCCAGGGAGCTGACCGCCAGGGTGGCGCGTCTGGTGACGCGCATGGCCATGAGAGCGGCTTCGGCCAGGGCGGTGGCGCCATCGTACATGCTGGCGTTGGAGACCGCAAGACCCGTCAGGCGGCTGATCAGGGTCTGAAATTCAAAGATTGCCTGGAGCGTGCCCTGGCTCATTTCCGGCTGATAGGGGGTATAGGAGGTCAGAAATTCGCTCCGTCCCGCCAGGGAAGGGACCAGCGCCGGGATGTGGTGGGCCTGGGAGCCGGCGCCGAGGAAAACCCGCCAGTCTCCGCCGCCGTGGGCGGCCAGGTCTTCCAGATGGCGGGTCAGTTCCCACTCCGTAAGGGGAGGGGGAAGACGCAGGGCTTCCGTCCGGCGGCAGGCGGGGGGGATGGCCGCGAAGAGATCCTCAAGGTCCCGCGCTCCCGCCACAGCCAGCATTTCCCGGATGTCTTCCGGGGTATGGGGAAGATAGCGCATCTCAGTGCCTTGCCGTTTCAAGAAATTTTTTGTAGGCCCCGGCGTCCATGAGCTCGTCCAGTTCCGCGGGGTTCTCGGGCCTGATTTCGATAATCCAGCCCCTGCCGTAAGGGTCGGCGTTGGGCAGGCCGGGATCGTCGGCCAGTTCCTCGTTGACGGCCGCGACAACTCCGGCCACGGGACTGAACAGGGGACTCACGGATTTGGTGGACTCCAGGGTACCGAACTCCTCGCCCCTGGCAAGGACCCTTCCCGTTTCCGGCAATTCCACATAGGTCAGATCGCCCAGTTGATCCTGGGCAAAATCGGAAATCCCGACGAGGTAGGGCGCGCTTGCGCTGATCCATTCATGCTCGGCATGATATTTCAGGGTATCCGGGAAGCGCAGATCTTTGCTCTCTGCCATGGGGTGGCTCCTTTTGCGCCGGCGCGCTCCGCCTTCGCGGCGCGCGGGTTGCGGTTTACTGTAACGCCTTTCTGGCTGTCCGGCCGGGACGGATATCCAGGCTGATTTCCACGGGGATCTCCCGGCGGGAGTCTTTCAGCAGAACGATGGTCCCGGCCGGCAGGGGCTGCCGGACCTTGACGAAACCGCAAACCAGCCCCCTGGGGCGCCAGCCCCGGGGTTTGTCCGCGCAGGCCAGCCCGAGGACCTTGCCGTCCACCCGGCCGATGCCCATGTCCGCCACAGCCGTCAGGACAGTCCCCGCTTCGGCGCCGTGGAGGAGAACCCTGGCCTCGCGCCTTTCCACCTTGCGGGGATCAAAGCCCACAAAGGGCAGGGTGTGATCGGCGGTTGCCGGGTCCAGGCCGCCGCGGCCCATAAAGTCCTTGGTGAAGGCGCCGGCGGGGTCCAGAGGCAGGGCAAAGGACCAGGGGGTATTGATAAACGGCCAGGGGCCGATATCCTGGTGGCTTAAAGGCAGCACCGCCCCGACGCGGAGCGAGTCGCGCGCGGCGAGGCCGCAGGGGATCAGGCCGTGGCTTGCGCCCCCTTCCAGGAGCCTTGCCCACAGGGCAGAGGCCTGATCCGCCGGCAGAAAGATTTCAAAGCCCTGTTCCCCGGTATAGCCGGTGCGGGAGATCAGGACAGGGGTCCCGTCCGTCAGGCGCGCCGGAGTGGAGGAGAAATCAAAATCGCCCCGGAAGCTGAAATAGGGAAATTTGGCGAAGAGATCCCCGGCCACATATTGCCGGAGAATCCGGCAGGCGGCCGGTCCCTGGATGTCCACTTTGGCGCAGGTCCCCGTCAGGTCCGTGAAGGCGAAGGCTTTCCCTCCGGGAAGGTCCCGCAGATGGGCGATGACGCTGCCGCTCATGCCCGCGTTGACCACCAGGGCGAAGCGTTCCTTGTCCAGAGGGTAGACGATGGTGTCGTCCACAGCGCAGCCAGAGGCGTCCAGAATGAGGCTGTACCCCGCGCGTTCCTCCGGAAGGGCGCTGATATCCCTGGTCAGGGCGTAGTTTAGGAAATCGCGGACGCCTGCGCCCCGGATGAGGAAGACCGACATGTGGCTGGTGTCGAAGAGTCCGGCCCCCGTGAGCACGGCCAGATGTTCCTTGACCGCGCCGCTGGGATACCAGAGGGGCATTTCCCAGCCGCCGAAATTCACCATCAGGGCGCCGAGGGAGACATGGGCGGCATGGAGGGCCGTTGTCCGCAGAGGGGGAGCGGCTTGCGAATCGGTTGCGGACATGCGTTTTCTCTTGCGTTGCGGACGGGAGGACAGGGGTGATGCCGGAGTTCGGGTTTTTTTCTCCCGCGCGCCGGCGGGACCGCGCGCTCCGCGGGGCTGGATAACGCTCCGCCCGGCGCGCCGGTCCGGCAGGGTCTGTTCCCGCCCTGATAAAGCCTGCGCCGAAAAAGATCAAGTTTTCCGGCGCCCATAATCCATGTATAGACCCGCCCCGCGAGTCAAGGTTTTTTTTGAGTTTCCGAATCGAATGCTATCCATGTACCCGGCATCTTTTACGGGATATTTCCCTGTGCCCATGATGAAATGTTGAGCGGCGTGTAAAAATGACCCGGCTATGGGTGAGATGCGCAGGTAAAAATGACGTATACGCTCAACCAGGGGAAAGCGGCGGCAATGGC
>JAISNZ010000249.1 GCA_031275955.1 Desulfovibrio sp.
TGAAGAGGTAGGCAAAGAGCCCCTCTTCCGAAAAAATATTCGTCCCCGCGCGGGCCCCGCTCCGTTTCCCTCCCGGACCGGGGCCCGCTCCCGGGCATGGACGGGGGGCGGATTCCGGGTTATGGACAAAAAACGAATCATTTCGCCGAGGACGCCATGGAACCCCTCATTCCCCTCATTGTCAGCGGCGGCAGCGGCACGCGGCTCTGGCCCCTGTCCCGCGGCCTGCATCCCAAACAGTTTATGGACATCAAGGGAGAAACCCTCTTCGGCCGGACCCTGGACCGCGTTCTGGCCCTGCCGGACCGCGCGGCCCCCTTGATCATCTGCAACGAGGAGCACCGCTTTCTGGCGGCGGCCATCGTCCAGGAGCGGCTGGGCGAGGCGGCGCGCGAGGCCGCCATCCTGCTGGAGCCTCTGGGGCGCAACACCGCCCCGGCCGTCGCCCTGGCCGCCCTGGCCGCCCTGGAAAAGGAGGAAGACCCCCTGCTGCTGGTCCTGCCCTCGGATCATCTGCTGGAGCCCCAGGAAGCCTTCGCCGGGGCCGTGGCCCTGGCCCGGCAGGGGGCGGAGGCGGGGCGGCTGGCGGTTTTCGGAGTTCCGCCCGACCGGCCGGAAACCGGCTACGGCTATATCCTGCGCGGCCCGGAAATCCTGCCGGGAGTCTTCTCCGTGGCGCGCTTCGTGGAAAAGCCCTCCCCGCGGGAGGCCAGGGCCATGCTCGAGAAGGGAGGATACAGCTGGAACAGCGGCATGTTTCTTTTCCGGGCCTCCGTCTTTCTGGGCGAGCTGGCCGCCTTCGCTCCCCCCGTGCATGACGCCTGCCGCCTCCTCTGGCGGGAGAGGCGCCAGGATCTGGATTTTCTCCGCTTCCCCCGCGAGGCCTTCGCCCGCTGTCCCTCCATTTCCGTGGATTACGCCGTCATGGAGCATACCCGGGCGGCCTGCATGGTCCCCCTGACAGCCTCCTGGCACGACCTGGGATCCTGGGAATCCTTTTACGACACCGGCGACAAGGACGCCGACGGCAACGTCCGGGTGGGGGACGTCCTCTGCCGCGACACCAGGGACAGCTACCTGCACGCCTCGCACCGCCTGCTGGCGACGGTGGGCGTTTCCGGGCTCAGCGTGGTGGAAACGGCCGACGCGGTGCTGGTGGCCGGCAGGGGAAGCGGCCAGGAGGTCAGGGTTCTGCTGGAAGCCCTCAAGGAGCAGGGCCGGCAGGAAACGGAAACCCACCTGCGGGTCTACCGGCCCTGGGGTTTTTACGAAACCTTGGCCCGGGGAGAGCGTTTCCAGGTCAAGCGCATCGTGGTTGACCCCGGCTCCGGCCTGTCCCTGCAGCTGCACTACCACCGGGCCGAGCACTGGGTGGTGGTGCGCGGCGCGGCACTGGTCCGTCTGGACGACTCGGCCGTCCTCCTCAAGGAGGACATGTCCACCTATATCCCCGTCGGCACGAAGCACCGCCTGGAAAACCCCGGCCTCATCCCCCTGGAAATCATAGAGATCCAGACCGGAAGCTACCTTGGAGAAGACGACATCGTCCGCTTTGAGGACACCTACGGGAGGTCCTGATGGATCTTTCCGGATTGCGCCGCCTCGGAGAAGACGACATCGTCCGCTTTGAGGACACCTGCGGGAGGTCCTGATGGATCTTTCCGGAGTGCGCTGCCTCGTCGTCGGGGCCGGATTCTGGGGGGCGACCCTGGCCGAGCGCATCGCCGCGGGACTCGGCCAGCGGGTTCTGGTGGCGGATCGCCGGGGGCATCCCGGCGGCAACTGTTATTCCCGCAAGGACGAAGAGACGGGCATCGAGGCCCATGTCTACGGCACCCACGTCTTCCATACCAAAAACGCGCGCGTCTGGGAGTACGTGAACCGCTTCGGCGGCTTCAGCGGCTACCGGCACCGGGTCTGGACGGAACACCAGGGGCGCGTCTATCCCCTGCCCATCAGTCTGGCCACCCTGAACAGCTTTTACGGGCTGAACCTGCGCCCGGCGGAGGCGGCCGCCTTCATCGCCGGGGAGGCCGCAAGGGACGGGGTCCGGGAACCGTCCAACCTGGAGGAAAAGGCCGTTTCCCTGCTGGGGCGCCCCCTGTATGAAGCCTTGATCCAGGGCTACACCCGGAAGCAGTGGAACAGGGACCCCAGGGAACTGCCGCCGTCCATCATCACCCGGCTGCCGGTACGCTCCAGCTACAACACCGACTATTTCGACGACCCCTGGCAGGGACTGCCCCTGGACGGCTATGCCGCCCTGATCTCCCGCATGCTGGCCCATCCGCTCATCGACCTCTGCCTGGGGGTGTCCTATGCGGACATCGCCGGGCAGATTCCCGCGGACTGCCGCGTCTTCTATTCCGGCCCTGTGGACGAGCTGTTCCGCTTTTCCCTGGGGGCACTGGAGTGGCGGAGCCTGCGTTTTGAATGGTCCGTGGAGCCTGTGGCGGACTTTCAGGGCTGCCCGGTGCTCAATCAGGCGGACGCGGACATCCCCTTCACCCGGACCCACGAATTCAAGCACCTGCATCCGGAACGGGGCCCCCAGGGAGAAAAGACCCTCCTGGCCCGCGAATACCCCCTGAACTTCGTCCCCGGCGGCGAACCCTTCTACCCGGTGAACACCCCCGCCAACGAGGCCCTGCTGGCCGCCTACCGGGAAAAATTGCGCCATTTCCCCCGGCTGACCCTGGGAGGCCGGCTGGGAAGCTACCGCTATCTGGACATGGACGCGGCCATTGAGGCCGCCCTGGCCTGCTTTGACGCCCTGCGGGAGGAAGGCCCGGCCGGAAAACCCTGGCGGGAGCGGCCGTGAGCCGGCCTGAAGACTATGACCTGGACGCCCTGATCGCCCTGGGGTCCGCCGGGAAACGCCGCTCCGATCTGGTGGTCTTTGTGGGACGAAGCGGCGGGCGGCTCATGGACAACGTCAAGTACCTGTACCTGCGCGCGGCCGGAGAGGACTACGGCTTCCGGGCCGTCTTCTTCACCCGGCACGAGGATGAAGACGCCATGCTCCGGAAACGCGGCCTCCCCGTCGTCTCCCTGGACGCCGAAGGCCGGAAGATCCTGACCACGGCCGGGGCCCTGGTCTTCGACGACCTGTTCACCCATGAGCCGGAAGCCTTCTCCCTGGGCTTCACCGCCAAAAGAATCCAGCTCTGGCACGGCATTCCCCTCAAGAAAATCGGCTTCCCGGAAATCGAATCCCCGGTTAACATGGACGAAGACAAGGCCGCCTTGCTGCGCATGGGCTATTCCCACTACGACGCCGTGGCCTCCACCTCGCCCTGGGTCAGCGGGGAACTGTTCTCCCGCGTCTTCCAGGCCGCCTCGTTCATGGAATACGGATACCCGCGCAACGACATCCTGCTGCGCGCCCCCAAAGGACACGACCTGCTCAATGTGGACAGGTACTGCTATGCCAGGGTCAAGCGGCACCGCGCCCAGGGCGGCCGGGTGGTCGTCTATCTGCCCACCTTCCGGGACAACGGCCTGGATTTTGTGGACGAAAACGGCCGCCCCGCCCTGAGCCCCGCCGCCCTGGCCGCCTTTGCCGGGGAACACAAGGTCCTTTTTCTGCTTAAGCTCCACCCCTACATGCGGGACAACACCCTCTCCGCCCTTCCCGGCTGCATCCGCTACCCCAGCCACCTGGACATTTACCCCCTCCTGCCCCTGGCCGACGCCCTGATCACCGACTACTCCTCCGTGTACTTCGACTTTCTGCTCCTGAACCGCCCCATCCTCTTCTTCCCCTACGACCTTTCCCGCTACATCCGCCAGGACCGGGAACTGTTCTTCCCCTACGAGAGCATGACTCCGGGGCCCAGGGCCGCCACCCAGGACGAACTCCTGGAGGCGCTCCGGGCGGTCCTCTCCGGCGCGGACGACCACGCCGGAGAACGCAAACTCCTGGCGGACCGCCTCTTCCTCCACCAGGACGCGGACGCCGCCCGGCGCATCTGCCTGCACCTGAAACAGATGCTGGCTTAGGGCAATTGCAGAATGAAATTGATGGAATGGCCCCGCCCGCTTAAAGCGGGTATGCATAGGTAAATCTTAAGCACCTTGCAGGAGGCCATCCCATGAAGGCTATTACCACCATCGGTATCGACTTGGCAAAGAACAGTTTTTCCGTTTACAGCGTGAATGCCAAAGGAAAGTGCGTGTTGCAGCGAACCTT
>JAISNZ010000066.1 GCA_031275955.1 Desulfovibrio sp.
ATCCGAAATGGGGGGGAGCTGGGGGGAAACATTCCCCCCAGCGGGGTCTGGGGCGGAGCCCCAGTTCAGCAGTCTTTCCCTCCCTAATTTTCCAGGGCCGCGAAGATCTCTTTGTAGGCGGCCTCGCCCACGATTTTCTTGAATTCGGGGAATACGGCTTCGCTGGCTTTGGCGGCGAAAATCTTCAATTCTTCGGAATTCAAGCGGATAATTTTGCAGCCGGCCTGTTCCAGCAGGTCCTCGTACTTTTTCTGATCCGCTTCGGCCTTTGCCCAACGGCGCTTTTCAAATTCGGCGGCTGTGGCGTCAAAGAGTTTTTTATCTTCGGCGGAAAGTTTGTCGTAGAGTTCGGCGTTGATCAGCAGAGGCCAGATTTCAAAGTGCGTGTTCGCCGGGATGTACCACTTGATGAGATCCCGGAAGGTCATATAGTAGTTTTCCGCCCCGGCGCCCAGGATCCCCTCCACCATGCCGGTCTGCGCCGCGGTGAAAAACTCGGAGAAGGGCAGGGGGGTTGCCTGGTATCCCAGGTTTTCCGCAAGGACCTCAAAGGTTTTCATTGTGGGAACGCGCACCTTGCAATTCTTTTTCACGTTGGGATTCCTGGGCTCGACAGGCTCCTTGGTCAGCCCGATGCCGCCGAAGTACATGGGCCACCACCCCAGTACCCTGATGTTCTGTTTCTTGTACAGATCGCTCATGTAGCTGGCCAGTTTGCCGCCGGTGCTGAAGACCTTCCTGGCCCCTTCATAATCGAACACGATATACTGCAGGGTGCCGATGAGCAGCTTCTTGTCCACCTGGGTGGCCACGGATTCGCAGCTCATTTCAACAGAACCGAGTCCGACCCGCTCCTGGACCACGGTATAGTCGCCGAGCTGGCTGCTGCCGAAAATTTTGATGTTGATCCGCCCGTTTGTCCCTTTGCGGATTTCATCCGCGAACCAGGTCAGGTCCTTGTCGATCTCGGCCCCGGCGGGGCGGATGTGCGCGATTTTCCAGTCGGCGGCGCTGGCGGGTCCGGCCAGGACAAAACACAGGGCAACCATGAGAGTCCAGAGTGCAAGACGTTTCATTCCCTTCTCCTCATCAGGTAAAGGTTTCCGGAAAGACGTCCCGGAGCGGACGGACGCGCGGGCGTCCGCCCGCAACCGGAACGAAGGCCCACAAGATTATGCGCCGGCGCGAATTCCAGTATCGCGTTCAAAAATGAGGCGACACATCATTTTGTCCGCTTCGGCTTCGCCCTCATGGGCCATTCTGCCCATGAGGCGGATGGTGTCGTCCACGTCTTCACAGACAAAACCGTCATTGGCGCGAATGGCGGCCCCCGACATGGCCAGATAAGCGGATTCAATGGCAGCGCCCGCGCCTGTGGAGAGCTTCAGGGCGCAGCCGTGCTTCGCGCCGTCGCAGAGAACGCCGAGCGTGCTGCCGATGATGTTGCGGATGGCGTCGCCGCTTTGCCGGGCGTTTCCTCCGAGCAAGAGTACCATGCCGCCGGCGATGCCGATGCTGGCGGCGATGGCGCAGGCGCAGAAGGCGGAATATCTGCCGATATAGCTCTTGATCTGGATGGTCAGGAGGAAGCTGAAGGCCAGGGCGCGCAGGAGCGTCTCTTCGGAGAGACGCAGATCGCGGGCCATGGAGATCAGGGGCAGAGAGGCGGTAATGCCCACATTGCCGCTGGTGGCGCAACTCATGGCCGGCAGGACCTCGCCGGCCATGCGGGCGTCGGCCGCGGCCGCGGCAAGGCTTTTCGCCTTTTGAACGGGAGTGGCGAAGGGCACCTGCAAAAGGAAATTGCCGAAGTTTTCGCCGGCGCCGGTTTTCAGCCCGTGTTCCGCAAGGGCCGTGTTCATGGCGATGGCCTCGCGGAGAAAGGCGAGATCCTCCATGGGGCGCGCGGAGGCGAAAGCAAAGAAATCCCTGACGGTGTATCTGCGGACGGCGTCGCCCGAATGATCCACAACTTCCGTAAAATCGGCGGGATACTCTCCGGAGACCAGCTTGCCGTTTACCTCGGTGAAGACCACCTGGGTATGCGTTTTCGCGACCAGGGAATGGCCGAGGCCTCTGTCCGTTTCCACCCAGGTTTCCACATAGAGGCCGATGCCCTTGAAATCCCATTTGATGTCCACGGCGATCCGGGGCAAAAATTCCTTGGCCCGCGCCGCGTCTTCGGGCTTGACGTCCCGCAGGACCTCCATGCCGGCGGAAGCATCGCCCGCGATCAGGCCGAGAGCCGCCGCAATGGGGATCCCCCTGGCGTCAATGCCCGGGATGCCCACGGCGCAGTTTTTGATGTAGGTGTCCTTGTCCAGCAGGATTCTGGCCCGCAGGGGCTTTCCTCCAACGGCGTTCCGGGAGACGGCGGCGGCGAAGGCCATCAGCACGGGCCCTGTACAGCCCAGAGCGGGTTTGACCTCGGCCCGCAACAGATCCATAAGCGTGTTGTCGTGAAACATCTGAGCGGCGCACCCCTTTTTGAGCATGGTTCTTCCCGCGGTTTCCGCCCTCCGGGCGGAAGCTGCCCCGCGCCTTCGCGGCGGGCGTCGCTCGCGGCCGCCAGAGCAGGGTCAATCCGAAGTCGTTCTATGGCATTTTACGCTTGAAACAATTCGCTTACGGCCGGCCTGCGCAAATTACACATTTCAATGGTAATTCGCTTTAAAGAAAGGCCGGCAGATGCGCCTTTACCAGGGCGCTGACCTCGGTGATTCGCTTGGCCAGCAGGGATTCTTGCAGGAAAGGGGATTCTGGGGTCAGATGTTCCAGAAGGGCCATGGCCACGGCGCAGAGCAACAAACCCTTGGCGGTTCCGACGATTCCCCCCAGCAGATGATCCAGCCAGGGGGCGAAGGCCAGGGTCATGAATTTGCGCAGAAGCGCGGCCAGCAGGAGGACCAGAAGAAAGGCCGCGAGAAAGACGAGGGCGTAGGCGACAGCCGCGGCGATCTTTTCGTTGGCGATTGCCGGGATCAGGCTGGGGACCAGATGGGGATAGAAGCTGCCGGCCGCCCAGAGCCCGAGGACAAGGCCGGCGAGGCTGACCAGCTCGCGCGCAATGCCCCGCAGGAGGCCGCGGGCCAGGAAAAGAACCAGGACAAGGGCAAATCCGGCATCCAGAAGGTTGAGATTCTCCATCATTCTCCATTGGCCTGAGGACACTCAGGCGCGGCAATCTGGCTTACAGGCTGTCCAGCTTCCTGCGGGCCTCGTCCAGGTCGGGGTCCAGCTCCAGGGCCACGGCAAAGCATTTTTTCGCCAGTTCCTTGCCCGCGCCCTTGAGGAGGATATCGCCCAGATTGTAGGCGACATCGGCGGAAGTGTAAACAAAACGCGCATCCAGGCGCAGGGCTGTTTCCATGCTCTTCCGGGCTTCCAGCATTCTGTTCCCCTGGGCGAGGGCCAGGCCCATGTTATAGTAGAGACCGGCGTCGTCCGGGGCCAGATCCAGAGCCCGCCGGTATTCCGCGAGGGCTTCTTCCCATTTGCCCATCTGGCGCAGGGTGATCCCCAGGCGGTTGAAGACCTGCACCTCATCGCGGCTCATCCGGTTTTTCTTTGCCTCCAGGGCCTTGCGCAGAAAGAATTCCGATTTCCCGGGATCGGTCCGGATATAGACATCCGCGATCCGTTCCGCCAGGGCACTGATTTGCTCCTTGATTTCCTTGGCCAGATCCAGAGCCAGGGAAAAAAGGTTTTCGGCTTTTTGCTCATTGCCCAGGTTCAGGTTGATTTCTCCCATGTCCACCTTACGGTCGGGATTCAGAGGAGAAAGGGCGTCCAGGCGCTCCAGCCAGGCCAGGCGTTCTTCCGGCGTTCCGCATGTTTCGGCCAGACTGGCCAGCCTTTGCAAGGGTTCGAGGTACAGGGGGGTGCCGGCGTGCGCTTTCTCATAGGCTTGCCGGGCGGCATCCGGATGGCCCATCTTCTGTTCCGCGTCCCCCAGCATCATTAGTCCGGCGGGACTGTCAGGCTTGATTTTCAGGATTTGCGCGGCCATGCTTTTGGCCTCTTCCGAGCGGCCCTGCCGCAACAGAATTTTGGCGGCGTCAATAAATTGCCCCAATTCTCCCAGGGGCTTGAGGGTAAAGGCCAGTTTTTCGAGAACGGTCTGGGCGGAAGTCGGTTTGACGATGAAGCTGTTTACGCCCAGTTCATAGAGGTACAGGATCCGATCCTGGTCGGTGTCCAGGATCAGGAAAAGCAACGGGGTGTCCGGAAATTTTTTTTTCAGATCCCTGACCCGGGGAGCCATATTCTGGCCCCGGAAGCGGTGATCGAGGATCAAAAAGGGGCGCCGGTCGCCCGCCAGGGCCGTGGTCAGGCTCTTCTCGATCAGATTGGGGTTCGGCAGATGGAGGAAAGCGGCTCCGGGGTCCAGATTCAGTTGTTTATGAAACAGGTTGCGCACAAGGGAGGCAAAGCTGGCGTCCTCTGTCGCTCCAACCAGATATCCCCTGTCTTTTTGGATAAATTCCGTGATCGTACGCACATAATCCGCATTGCTGCTCATGGCGGAGGAATCCTTTCTGTTGGCGGCCGCGAAAGGACACTAAAGGAAATGCCGCCGTTTGGGTAGGGGAAAAAAGCCGGCCGGGGAGCGGTTTCAGAGGGAAACCGCGTTGATTGCCCCGTTTTTCAGGACACAGAAACGGGTGCAAAGCCGGCGCAGAAAATCCTGGTCGTGGGAGATGATCAGGGCGGGCAGGCTCCGGTCCGTCAAAATCGCGAGCAGGCGCTGCCGGGCCTTGGGATCCAGATCGTTGGTGGGTTCGTCCAGAAAAAGGATTTGCGGTTGGGTGACCAGAATGCAGGCCAGGGCCGCGAGTTTGCGCTCTCCTCCGGAAAGGGAGTTGCCGTTGCGGGCGGCCAGGTGGGCAAGGCCCAGGCTGTCCAGGGTATTTTTGGCCAGGGACTCGGACTCGGCGGCGCTTTTGCCCTGGTTGTAAGGGCCGAAGGCCACATCTTCCAGAACGGTCGGACAGAAGAGCATATCGTCGGACTGTTGGAGAAGGTAGCCGAGCCGGCGGCGGGCCTCGGCAAAATCCTTTTCCGTCCGGCAGATCCTGCCCTGGTGCAGGATGCCGCCGGAGGAAGGCTTCAGGAGTCCCGCGGCCAGATGCAGCAGGGTGCTCTTGCCGGAACCGTTGTCGCCCAGGATTCCCAGGCGTTCGTCCGCCCCCAGGCGCAGGCTGGCCCTGGACAGGATGGGTTTTTCCCGCTGGGGATAGGTAAAGGACACGGCGTCCAGAACAAGCAGCTCCCTGGATGGTCCGGGGAGGTCAGGCGCATTCCGGATCAGAACGGCATCCCCGCGGTTTTGATCCGGCGGCCGCGCGGGAGCGTGGTCTTGCCGCCCGCAAGGGGCGGCCTCTTGCGCCGGCATCCTGGCGGGGATTCAGCCGGCGAAGAAGGTTCTGTCGGCAAGGGTCAGCAACCCCGTTATAACGCATATTGCGGCCAGAAGGCAATGCCCGGCCAGGACGCTCCCGGCGGCCGGAGGAGAGGCCAGGAGGGGAAAGCGGCCGGAAAACCCCCGCAGGCGCATGGCCGTGGCAATGCGCCGGGAACGCTGCCAGGAACGGAGCAGGAGCATGCCCAAAAGGTAGGCGGTGGTCCGCCAGGACGCCGGGGAAACCCCGGGTGTGAAGCCGCGCAATTTGGCCGCCTTGGACAGGCTGGCGTAGGTGTCGGCCATGGCGGCGATCTGGCTGGAGGTCAGCAGGAGCAGGGTGACCAGTTTTTCCGGAAGGCGGAATTGGAGCAAAGCCCGGCAGGAGGCGTTGAGGCCAGTGGTGCCGACCAGAACGAGAAGGGCGGCGGCCACGGCGTTGCCCTTGATGGTGATCAGGGCGGCCAGGCGCAGTCCGGGGGAGGAGAGGGCCAGGCCGCCGGAAGAAAAGTCCGGCAGGAGGGTGGCCCACAGGAAGAGGAAAAAGAAGTTGACGGGCAGAAGGCGCGTGAGCAGAGCCGGCCAGGGGAGCCGTCCTGCCCGGGACAGGGCCAGGGGAGCGAGGCAGGCGGCCAGGGCCGGGAGCGGATGGGTCAGAAGGCTTATGCCCACGGAAAAAATGGCCGCGGCTGCCAGCTTTTCCGCCGGAGAAAGAGCGGCCAGGGGCAGGGGAGCCGGGACGGCATGGCCGGCGAAGGCGGTTTCAAAGTTCATGCTGCCTCCGCCGGAGATGTGAACATTTCGGGCGCAACGCGGAAAATGATCCGGACCATTACCGCCGTGACGACTCCTTCAAGGATCATGACGGGAATATGGATCAGCAGGACGGCGCCGGCGGAGGCGAAAAAGATGTCTCCGGACAGGGCCAGGAACAGGGCGAGGAGGAGACCGCTGCAGGCCACGGACAGGGACCCGCAGAGAAAGGCCCCTGGGAGCCGGGTTTTTTCCCGCAGGAGTAAAGGCCGGAAGCAGCGGCCGCAGAGCACCGCCGGCAGGGCCATGATGCAGATGTTCACTCCCAGGGTGGAAAGACCTCCGAACTGAAAGAGCAGGGCCTGCAGGAAGAGGGCGACGCTCAGGGCCGGCAGGGCGGCCCAGCCAAGAATGGCCCCGATCAGGCCGTTCATGATTAGATGCACGCTGGACGGTCCGACGGGAAAATGGACCAGGGAGGCGACAAAAAAGGCGGCCGAGAGCAGACCGACCTCCATGAGGTGGTTCCAGGGCAGTTTGCGCAGGGACCAGCCGAGGCTCGCGGCCGCTGCGGCCGCTCCTCCGGCCAGGACCGGGGCGGAAAGCACTCCGTCGGAGATGTGCATCTCAGCCTTTCTCCCGCGGTGGATTTTCCGCCGGCTTTTTCCGGCGGGAGACGCCCCACTGCGCCAGGGCGGCAAGGCCCATAATCCAGCCGATGCCGCCTATGATTTCCCTCAGCCCGGGACCCTTCCCCTCCTGAATTTCCGCCAGGGCCTGATGGATGGGGGCAAGCTGCCGCTGCAGCTCCCGGCGGACGACGGCTTGCAGCCCGGAGACGTCCTCCGCCTGCCCGGCATCGGGCGGGGCGGCCTTTGGCGCGGCCCCGGAGGAAGTGGTATCCGCGGGGGCCTCTTCCCCGGAGGAAAGGGTATGGGCCTCTTCCCCGGAGATCTCCGGGGAAGAGAGGGAGGAGGGAAAGGCTGCCGCCAGATCGACAGCCCTGAGGGCAAACTCTCCGCGGTGCCCCTGCCCGGCCAGGATGGAAAAGGTCAGATCCTGGGCTGTGTCCGGCAGGGGAAAACAGGCCAGGCCCTTCTCGTCGGTTCTGCTTCTGGCCAGAACCCTGCCCTGGGCGTCGGCCATGACGGCTTCGCCGTCGCGGACCCGGCTTGAGCGGGCAAAGTAGCTTTCGCTGCAGATCCGCCCGTCTTCCGCCCAGGCGAAGATGTGGACGCTGTGGGCCGCGGCCTGTTCCGGCAAGGGGAAAAGCAGGATCACCCCCGCCAGGAGCGGGAGTTGTGTCCGCAGGAAGGTCCGGGCCGCGTCCATGTCGTTTTTTGCCTCCTGTTATCTATTTTTCAGGGCCGCCTACTTGAGTTTGAGGGGCGTTGGCGGAAGCAGGGGCTGGAAATGAACCCAGAGAACGGCGCCGAGTTCCACGGGTTTTTCCGTTCCCTGGAAGGGCAGGCCCTTTTCGGCCTCATTGAGAGCGGCGAAACCCCACCAGCCTTCCCGCGGGGCGGTATAGGTGAAGACGCCGGCGGCGTCGGCCCTGACCGTCTGGGTAATCAGCGATTCCACAGGGGCCTGTCCGCGCCTGGAGGGACCGGGATACCATTCGATCTCCACCTCGGAATGGGGCACGGGTTTGCCGTCCAGAAGGACCTGCCCCTGGAAGCTGTTCCCGGCGTAGAGGCCGCCCGGCCGGACCAGGGGGACGATTTCCGTTTTCAGGCCAAGGGGCTTGTCCCAGCCTTCGTCGTCGCCAAAGGCGTCCACATAGACCTTGGTGTAATGAATGATGAAGCAATCCTCTTCCTTTTCAAAGTAGGGAACGGGTTCCATGCTGAAGGCATACAGGCCCGGGCGGCTGAGGGTGTACGCCGCCCGCCAGACGCGCGGGCCCTGCTCGGAGCCCTCCTAGAGGGCGGGCAAAAGGTCGGTGACGGCGCCGTTGGCGCTGACGGTAAAAACCGCCGGCTTGTCCAGGTTCATTCCCTGGTTGGCGAAGGGATGCCAGAAGCGCAGGGTGAGGGAGATGTCGGCTTCCTTGGTGGTTGTCACCGTGGGCAGGGAGGGAATGATCATGCCGAAATGGGCTTGAACGGAAGGCGGAAAGACCAGGAGCGGAATGAGGAAGGCAAGGGAGGGCAGGAACTTTTTCATGGCGGCTCCTCGCGGGGGCATGGTGTTACAATGCTGAAATTAGTGACACAGTAGTTTCCCCAGGGACTGCTGTCAAGTGTCAAGGGAAAATTTTGTGTCAAGGGAAAAACTCCGCCCGGTTGCCGGGAAAGGCCTGTCCCTGGGGCCATGATCGGGGAAAGCGTCCGGAATTCCGCCGGGCGCCGGAGGGCGCGGCGATCTTTAGTGAAATATTGAACAATCTTTACCGTAACTTTAACTTTCCCCTGCTAGAGGGAAAACACAGAGAGAGCCCCGGCGGAACACCTACAGGAGGAGGAAGCATGCGGACAGACTGCGGCAGGAGGAAAGCGGTAACGCCCCACGCGCCACGCGGCGGAAACGGTTAAGCGCCCCACGCGGCGGAAACGGTTAACGGCGGTTTGCACGGTTTGTTCCCCTGGTAGTCGGGGGACGCCTTGGGCGGCCGCGGCATTTACAGGCCTCACGGGTCTGTCGGATAAGCGTCCCTTAGCACGCCATGCGTGTTTATGTCTGCGGAGACATCCATTCAACAGGAGGAAATTTATGGCGCACACATATAATCCATACGAAAACATGCTCGCGGTTCTGGAAGAAGCGGCGGGAAAGCTCGGTCTGTGCCGCAATGACTATGTTGCCCTGCGGACGGCGGAACGGGAAATGATCGTCTCTGTTCCCGTTGTCATGGACGATGGGCGGACAGAGGTCTTTCAGGGCTACAGGGTGCAGCATTGCAGCACACGGGGCCCGTACAAGGGGGGAGTGCGCTTCCATCCCGACGCGGATCTTGACGAGGTAAAGGCCCTGGCGGCCTGGATGACCTGGAAATGCGCGGTCGTTAACATCCCATACGGCGGCGCCAAAGGCGGCATCCGGGTAGACCCCTCGAAGCTGTCGATCAACGAACTGACGCGGATGACGAAGCGCTATGTGGCGCAGATTCTGCCCCTTATCGGCCCGGAGCAGGATATCCCGGCGCCCGACCTGAATACCGACGGCCAGGTGATGGCCTGGATGATGGACGCCTACAGCATGCTCAAAGGCTATTCCGTGCCGGCCGTGGTCACGGGCAAGCCCTTGGAAATAGGCGGCTCTCTCGGCCGGATGGAGGCCACCGGACGCGGGGCGACGATGACCCTGCTGAGCTATCTGGACAAAGTGGGCAAAAAGGGCCCCGGGATGACGGTGGCGGTGCAGGGTTTCGGCAATGTGGGGGGAACGGGCGCCAAACTGCTCGCCGAGGCGGGGTTCAAGGTTGTCGCCATCAATGACGTTGATGGAACCCTGTACAATCCGGGCGGCATCGATGTGCACCGGGCGCTGGATTTCGCCCATACGCACGGAAAGACCCTCAAAAACTATGAGGAGCCGGGGGCGAAGAGAATATCCGCCAAGGAATTCTGGGCCCTGCCGGTGGATATCCTGTTCCCGGCCGCCATGGAAAACCAGATCAACGAGGACAATGCGCCGGCCATCAAGGCCGGGATTATTCTTGAAGGGGCCAACGGGCCGACCACGGTGGAAGCGGACGCCATCCTGAACGCGAAAGGGGTGGCGATTATCCCGGACATCCTGGCCAACGCGGGCGGGGTTGTGGTCTCCTACTTTGAATGGGTGCAGAACTTGGAAGCCTTTACCTGGGAAGAAGACGAAGTTAACCACAAGCTGGCCCAAATTATGGAAAAAGCCTTTGCGGAAGTCTGGCGGGTAAGCACCGAGAAAAAGGTTCCTTTACGCATGGCTGCTTACATGGTAGCCTTGGATCGCGTGGTCAAGGCGAGAAAGTTGCGTGGAATCTTTCCCTGATGTTTGCGGATGCGGAGAAATGGTGCTTGCAACAGTTTAACACAAGGAGTGATTGCAATGGCGGATATCTCCACGTCTATCGCTTCCAAAGCTGCCTCACTGGGCTATACTCCCGAGGAATACAGAATATTCAAAAAGCATGCCATAATCATGCTGACGATGTTCTGCATTCTCTATTGCTTCCTGTACGGAGGGCGGCTGAACCTGGGTCTGGCCATTCCCCTCATGACGGAGCAGATGGGCTGGACCAAGACCCAGCTGGGCATCCTGTCTTCCGTTCTCTTCTGGACGTATGGCTTCGGGCACCTCTTTAACGGACGCCTGGGCGAAATTTTCGGCGTCAAACGCTTCATCGTGGCGGGCGGCATTCTCTCCGCCGCGACCAACGTGCTGATCAGCTTCCAGGACAGCCTGCTGCTGATCACCATCCTTTGGGGCTTCAACGGCTATTTCCAGTCCATGCTCTGGTCCCCCGGCATGGCCCTGCTGGCCAGATGGTGGCCCGGCAACACCCGCGGCTTTGCCACCGGTCTGTGCAACGGCTCCTCCGGCCTCGGCCAGGTCGTCACCTGGTTCCTGGTGGCCATAGCCTTCGCCCTGGTCTCCGGCCCGGCCGGCCCGGACGGACAGCCCGGACCCGGCGACTGGCGCGCCGCCTTCACCATCCCCATCATCGGCATCCTGGTCGTGGTCGGCTTTTTCTATTTCCTGACCAAGGGGCAGCCCTCCGATGTAGGCCTGAAGGAATACAAGGAAGCCGAACCGGAACGGGAGGAACAGGAAGCCGCCCTGAAAACCATTGTCGCCACCAAGGGCAAGCTTTATCCGTATATCCACCTCTTCTCCCAGTGGCGTTTCATCCTCTGGTGCCTCATCGTGGCCGGTTCCAACACGGCGCGCTACGGCCTTTTGACCTGGATTCCCACCTATTATAAAGAATCGCTGGGAATGGAAGTCAAGGCGGGCATCGTGGGTTCCGTATGGCTGCCCCTGGGCATGGCCCTCGGCACCTTCATCGTTCCCTGGATCACCGACAAGTACTGCTCCACCAACCGGCTCCCGGCGGTGATCATCTGCGCCCTGGCCGCCGGCGCGACGGTCTTCCTCTTCCCCTATATGACGGATCCCTTCATCGTCGCCGTTGTGCTCTTCCTGGCGGGATTCTTCATCTATGCCATCAACGGCGTTGTCTGGGCCTATGCGACTGATATCGGCGGGCGCGTCTTCTCGGGCACGGCCGCCGGCATTCTGGATTGGGCCGCCTATATGGGCGCGGCCGTGCAGGCGATTATCTTCGGCGCCATTCTGGATACGGGCGCCTGGAACATCCTCTTCCTCGCCGTGGGCGGTCTGTGCGTGATCAATGCGGTTTTCGCCGTCCTGGCTGGCATCGGCAACAAGAAGATCGAGTAACATGCGCGCGGCCGCGCGGGCGTTCCGCGCGGCCGGAGCGAAAACTCAGGAGGAAAAGTCATGGAATATCCCAAGGTGAAACGCAATGTTCTGCTCAACCCGGGCCCCGCGACGACAACCGATAGTGTGAAATACGCCCAGGTTGTGCCGGACATCTGCCCGCGCGAAAAGGAATTCGGGGATCTCATGCGTCAGATGAAGGACGATCTGGTCAAGGTCGTGCACGGGGATCTGAACAAATATACCTCCGTCATGTTCTGCGGCTCCGGCACGGTGAACATTGACGCCTGTGTCAGCTCTCTTGTCCCCGAGGGCAAGAAGATCCTGGTGCTGAACAACGGGGCTTACAGCGCCCGCGCGGCCGAGGTCTGCGAATACTACCACATGGATCACATCAACGAGAAGTTTTCCATTACGGAACCCCTTGACGTGGCCAGGGTCGAAACCGTGCTCAAGGCCAATCCCGATGTGGCAACCGTGTATTGCTGCCACCATGAGACCGGCACGGGTCTTGTCAATCCCATCCGGGAAATCGGCGCTGTGGCGCACAAATACAACGCCATCCTGATTGTGGACACCACCTCGACCTACGCCATGCGTCCCATTGACATTGAAAAGGACAACGTGGACTTCCTGATGGCTTCCGCGCAAAAGGGCCTGATGTCCATGACCGGGCTCTCCTTTGTCGTGGGCAACCGCAAGATCCTCAACGAGTCTAAGAACTATCCGACCCGTTCCTACTATTGTCACCTGTATACCCAGCACAAGTTCTTCGAGGAAAAGGGGGAGATGCACTTCACCCCGCCCGTGCAAACCGTTTACGCCACCAAACAGGCCCTCATCGAATACTTCCAGGTGGGAGAAGAGGCCAAATGGGCGCGGCATCAGCGGGTCTGGCAGGCCCTTATGGACGGAATCGCCAAACTCGGCTTCAAGAGCCTGATTCCGGCGGAAAAACAGTCCCGCCTGGTTGTTTCCGCGATCTACCCCAAGGATCCCAACTGGGATTTCACCAAGGTCCATGATTATTGCTATGAGCGCGGTTTCACCATTTATCCGGGGAAGGTTTCCGATACCTCCACCTTCCGCCTGTGCAGCCTGGGAACCATTGACACGCCTGACATCAAGGATTTCTTCGTCACCTTGGAAGAGGCGCTCCGTCATTACAAGATCAAGATTCCCGTGCAGTATTAGCACCATCCGCGAAGGGCGTCCCGGAGATCTTTCCGGGATGCCCGGACCTTCCGTCGGGCAGGGACGGAACATGCGCAAACTTGCGGCAAGAGCGGCGGCTGATTTTCGACAGACACACAGCAGGAGGATGCCCTTCCGATGCGTGTGTTTTTTTTAATGATTGCGGAGGTGTGCAATGAGAGTCTTTTGTCTGGGCGGAGCCGGACGTATCTGCCGGGAGGCGGCTCTGGACCTTGTGCGGTTTTCGGATTTCGAGAAAATTACCATTGCGGATTCCAATGCGGCGGCGGAGCAGGAGATCCTGAAATTTCTCGATGATCCCCGGGTTGATTTTCTCCCTGTTGATATCAACAACCACCAGGATACCGTGGCCAGGATGCGGGGATATGACATTGTCATGGATGGGACAGCCATTACCATGAACGGGAAATCAACCGCCTGCATGGCGGAAGCCGGCTGCCACGGCGTCAACCTGAACGGTTTCGGGGAAGAGGATCAGTACGCGCCCCTTTTCCGGGAGAAAGGGAAGGTCTGCGTCCCCGGCTTTGGGATGACCCCCGGAGTTACGCAGATGATGGTCATGTTCGCGGCAAACCAGCTTGATACGGTCGAGTCCGTCCGCGTCAGCCACGGCGCTTTCCGGCCCTTTGCCTTTTCGCGGTCCATAACGGAAACAACCACCTATGAATACGATCCGGATCTCCCCGGAAGAGTCGTCTTTGAAGAGGGGAAATTCGTCCAGGTGCCGCCCTTTGCCAGACCCCGCGAGATTGAGCTCCCCCAGCCCTATGGAACGCTCCCCCAGTACATCATCCCACATTCGGAGACGCGGACGGTCGCGGAGGCGCTGAAGAACAAGGGCATCCGTCTGGTGGAGACAAGGGGGACCTGGCCGCGGAAAAACATGCAGCTCGTCCGCGCGCTCTATGACTGGGGGATTCTCCGTAATGAGCGGGTGGCGATCAACGGCCTGGAGCTGGGGGTCATGGATTGTATCGGTGAATACCTGATGAACTCGAAGGAAGGGACGGAAACGGAACTGTACGGATATGCCCTGCATGTAGAGGTGACAGGGAGAAAGGGAAACAAACGCAAACAGCATGTCCTCTATCATACGCATCCCGCGTCCGACGGTTCTGTCCCCGGTTGGGAAAAACTCCGCGCCTATACGCGGAACGTCGGTATTCCCCTGAGCATTGCCGTTCAGCTCATTGCCCAGGGAAAAGTCCTGGGAGGCAGGGTGGGGATCCTGATCCCGGAACAGGCCTTTCGCCCGGAAGACGTGTTTGATCAGTTGCAGAAACGCGGAATGCACATTCATGAAACTGTAACGGACATATAGATATTTGCAGCTTATTCCTGCTTGTAGAAGTTGATCAGGCAGCCGGCCAGGAGGACGGCGCGTTCCGGGGGGGCGAGATCCGGCAGATGCAGGGCGACGGCGGCGGCGCGGCCGTCCTGATGCAGATCTGCGGGAATCCGATCGGCGCCTGCGGCGAGGGCGCCGCGGATTCCGGCAATGAAGAGGGTATCGCCGGGCTTGAGGGCGTAACGGGCGGCATCGGGGAGGATAAAAGGGAGCAGGCCCCAGTTGATGAGGTTGCTGCGATAGCGTTTGGTGGCGTATTGGCCGGCGATGTTGGCCCAGCCGCCGAGAATTTTCTGGCTGGAGGCGGCCTGTTCGCGGGCGGATCCGTCGCCGGGCCTCAGGGCGAAGACGGCGGAGCCGATGCCGGTGTTCGTCTCCAGGCCGGCGAGGCCCAGGGAGGCGAAGAGATCGCTCACGGGGGCGTGCGTCGGGGAGGGCGTTCCCGCCGTCGGGAAGGATTGGCGGAGCTGCTCCAGGGCCTGGATGTCTTTGGCCCTCTGGACATAGGCCGGGTCTTTGCGGGAAAGGGTGAATTGGGCGAGACGCAGGGGGTTGGAGCGGTAGGAGGAGGTCTCCCCGGAGGGGAGGAGTTCGTCGGTGGTGGTGACGGAGTCATGGATGGCCGAAGCCAGACGCAGGAGAAGGTTTTCCGGCAGGGGAGGAAAGGGCGGCCAGTCGGCGATATTGGGGCCGAAGAAGAGTTCTTCCCGGGGGCGTGGCCGGGAAAACCCGCGGTAGACCCGGTGGGTATAGACCTGCGGGGAGAAGGCGTATGGAGGGGGAGGGCTTGGGCAAAGCCCTTCCAGTTCCGTGGCCGGGGTGAGTTTTCCCCTGTTGCGGGCGGTGGCGGCGATGGAACGGGCATCCATGAGGGCGACGTAGGCCAGTTGTCCGTCCGAGGGTTTGGCCCCTTCGCGGTGGGGAAAATTGCGGGTCGTGTGCCGGATGGAAAAGGCGTTGTTGGCCGGTATATCTCCGGCGCCGAAGCAGGGGCCGCAG
>JAISNZ010000100.1 GCA_031275955.1 Desulfovibrio sp.
AGGGGATATGCCTGCCTGTGAAGACGAAGTCGGCATGAATTTCGTCGGACAGCACGCGGACGTTGTGCTTGCGGCAAAGTTCGCCCATGCGCAGGAGTTCTTCTTCCGTGAAGCAACGGCCGGTGGGATTATGTGGATTGCAGAGCAGAAACAGGGTGGAGCGGGGATGGGCAAGTTTTTTTTCCAGGTCGTCAAAGTCAATGTGCCAGATTCCCTTGCGGCAGAAGAGGGGATTTCCCAGGGGCACGCGGCCGTTGTCCCTGGGGATGGCGGCAAAGGGCGGATAAACGGGGGGCTGGATGACCACGTTTTCCCCGGGAGCCGTCAGGGCCCTGACGGCCAGACCGAGGCTGGTGACAACGGAAGGGGAGAAGTGCACCCAGGCGGTCTCAACGCTCCAACCGTAGCGGCGGCCTGTCCAGGCCCTGGTGGAGCGTTCAAAGGAGCCATGCTCCCAGGTATAGCCGAAAACCCCATGGGCCACGCGCCGCGCCAGGGCGTCGATAACGGGTTGGGGCGCCTTGAAGTCCGTGTCCGCCACCCACAGTGGGAGAATTCCCGCCGGATATCTGTCCCATTTGGAACTGGCCGTTCCCGAACGATCGATATATTCGTGAAAGTCGTGGTAGAACACAACATGTCCCCGGCGGGTTTTGGGGCGGAATTACATCGGCATTTCCCAGGGGGAAAAAGCGTTATTCTCCGCTGACGTCCGGCAGGGAGCCGCCGGCGGTTCTGACGCGTTCGGTTATATTGTCGTGTATCCAATGGGCATCAAGCCATTCGAGGGGAGTGACCTCCAGGCCGGAAACAAGAATGCCGAAATGGAGATGATCCCCGGCCGCCATGCCTGTGGCGCCTGTGGCGCCGATGATGTCGCCGCGGCTGACTGCTTGTCCGGCCGTCACGCTGTAGGAACTCAGGTGGGAATACAGGCTTTGCAGGCCAAGGCCATGGTCAATGACCACAATATTGCCGTAGATTCCGAGATAACCCGCGAAGACAACGCGGCCGGAGTTGGCGGCAGGCACGGGAGCTTGGGCGACAGAGGCAAGATCAAGGCCAAGATGGAATTGCTCGTCGACTTTTTCGCCTTGCCAGAGGTATGTGCGGAAGTCGGCAAAACCGGCTTTGGACGCGGCGCGCGGCAGGCGGAGAAAGGATCCTTTCCAGGATGCGTCGGAAGCGGTATCCTTGCCGATCTCCATGAGCGCGCGGGCGTTTTCCCGGCGAATACGGCTGTTGATCTGGAGGAAACGTTCAATATCGGACATTTCGCCTGGAACGACAGTGGAGAATTCCGCCTTTTTATGGCTCAGGAAGTTCTGGCTGAGGGTAAGGGTATCGCTTTTGAAGTCACGGGAAAGACGCGCGACGGGCAATGGGTCGATGCGGGTGTTGCCGGCCAGATCCACAGCCACCAGTTGGGGGGTGAAATCCCTGATCTGCAAATAATAAGGGAAGGCAAAAAAGCAGATATAGTCGCCGCTTGCCTGACGGAAGGCGGGGAAAAAGAGATCCCCCGCCTTGATGCCGGTCTGGGAAACAGCTTTGGAAACCGAGTAGAGAATACAGCCGCTGCCGCCTCGGCGCACGTTGGGAGGGGGAGTTTTTATGGTGATTGCCGGCGGGATGGAATCAATAACCAGAGGAATCGTCCGGCGGGAGGCATTGCCCCGGCCGAAATTTCCCAGGGAGGCGTCCACGGCGGCAATTTCCAATTCAACAGCGCCGTCTTTCAGGCCGGTGCTCTTGAGGGAAAAGGTCTCCCGGCGGCTCTTGGCCTCATCCTGAAAGGTTTTGTCCAGCAGGGGAATCAGCCGGCTGCCGAGGCGCACATTGACGGAAATGCGCCGGACGGGAGATGTGGCGTCCGTGACGGTCAGCGTCAGGGGCAGGGCCAGGGATGCCCGGCCCGTATCGGGGGTCAGGGTGAGGACGGGATCGTCCAGATCCTGAAAAAGGGCGTAGGCCAGGAAGGCAAGCAGGCAGACGGCGGCAATGGCGAGGATATTGGAAATTTTGAGCTGTTTGGTCATGGGCTATCCTTGCAAACCGGAGAGGCGGATATTCTTGGGGCTTGCAGGTCAGAAACGGGATGAGGGGCAAAAGTCCAGCTGGCAGGGAAGCGGCGTCATGGGGAAGATTTTTTGTTCACGAGGAGACGCAGGGCCAGTTTGATGAAATCCGCTTCTGTCAGGATACCCTGAAGCCTGCCGCCTTCCAGCACGGGCAGACAGCCGAATTTGTGTTGCAAAAGCAGTTTGCCGGCCTGAGGCAGGGGGGTTTTTGGGGAAACCGTCACAACTTCCGAGGTCATGACTTCGGCAATGGGAATCCCGGATTCAATCTGATCCCGGACCTCCGGATCGAGATCCGCGAATTTGGAGATGGAGGCCGTCAGAATGTCCCGCTGGGAAAGCAGCCCGACGAACATCCTGTCGCCTGTCACAATGGGCAGATGCCGAATCCGGGAACCGGCCATGGTCATACGGGCGGTTTTCAGAGATTCCAGAGGCTCAAGGGTAATGAGTTTGGTGGTCATTATCTCGCTGACGCGCATGATACCTTCTCCTCCAGGCAGAGTCCGCCCGGACTTGCCCCTTGCCGCCGCCGCGCGTTTTCCCAAAAGAAAAATCCCGCACCGTTTGGGCGCTTTCCGGTCCTGGCGCACAGGCAACGGCCGGCCGAAACGCTTTGCTGTTCTTGTTTGCGATTATGGCGTAGTCCGGGGAATTTGACAAGGCCACTTTTCCTTGATCGCTTTTTCAGGTATCCAGAAGGGGAAAGAAAGAAGGTCGCCAGCATGGATATCTACCAGATCAGCCGCTCCAGAATGGTCAGGAAGCAGATAGCGGACAGGGGCATCTCGGATCAAAGGGTGCTGGAGGCCATGGGAACGGTGCCGCGTCATCTTTTTGTGGAGGAGGCCCTGCGCGGTCAGGCTTAC
>JAISNZ010000107.1 GCA_031275955.1 Desulfovibrio sp.
CGCGCCGTTCATCCGCCGCCCGGTGGGCACGGCCCTGCTGACCCTGGCGGTAGCCCTGACGGGGCTGACGGCCTTTGCCTTTCTGCCGGTGGCCCCGCTGCCCCAGGTGGATTTCCCGACGATCATGGTCCAGGCATCCCTGCCGGGGGCAAGCCCGGAAACCATGGCCGCCACGGTGGCGGCCCCTCTGGAGCAGAGCCTGGGACGCATCGCGGGCCTGACGGAGATTACCTCCCAGAGCAGCGCCGGCAGCGCCCGGGTCATTCTGGTCTTTGACTTCTCGCGGGATATTGACGGCGCCGCCAGGGACGTGCAGGCGGCCATCAACGCGGCCCGGGCGACCCTGCCCGTCCTGCCCGCCAATCCCACCTACTGGAAGATGAATCCGGCCGACGCCCCGATCATGGTCCTCGGGCTGACCTCCGGGGCCCTGCCCCCGGAGGACCTCTACGACATCGCTTCCTCGGTGATCAGCCTGAAACTCTCCCAGATTTACGGGGTGGGGCAGGTGACCGTGGGCGGCAGTTCCCAGCGGGCCGTGCGGGTGGACGCGCGCCCCGGACGGCTGAACAGCCGGGGCCTTTCCCTGGAGGAAACGCGCGCGGCCCTGTCCCGGGCCAACGCCAACAGTCCCAAGGGCGTCCTGGATAACGGGCAGACCCAGTGGATCGTGGGAGCGGAGGATCAGCTCTTTTCGGCCGGGGACTTCGCCTCCCTGATTCTCAGCTACCGCGGCGGGGCGGCCCTGCGCCTCGCGGATGTGGCCGAGGTCACGGACGGGGTGCAGGACATCCGCAATATCGGCTATGCCAACGGCCGGCCGGCTGTTCTGCTCATCGTCTACAAGCAGCCGGGGGCCAACATTATCGAGACCATTCAGCGGGTCAGGGATACCCTGCCGACCCTGCGGGCCTGGATGCCGGAGAGCGTCGATTTCGAGATCGTCATGGACAGGGCCCCCTCCATCTCAGCTTCCCTGCGCGAGGCGGAAAGAACCCTGGTCATTGCCATGAGCCTGGTGGTCCTGGTGGTCTTTTTCTTTCTGGGCGACGGGCGGGCCGCCCTGATTCCGGCTGTGGCCGTGCCGGTTTCCCTCCTGGGCACCTTCGCGCTGATGCATCTGTCCGGCTTCAGCCTGAACCATCTCTCCCTCATGGCCCTGACGATTGCCACGGGTTTTGTGGTCGATGACGCCATTGTGGTCACGGAAAACATCGTCCGCCACGGGGAGGACGGTCTGCCGCCCCTCAGGGCGGCCCTGCTGGGCAGCCGGGAGGTGGCCTTCACCGTGTTTTCCATCACCCTGTCCCTGGTGGCCGTCTTTATCCCCATCCTGGGCATGGGCGGGGCGCTGGGCAGGCTGTTCAGGGAATTTTCCGTCACTCTGGCGGCGGCTGTCCTCGTTTCCCTGGTCGTTTCCCTTACGGTCACGCCCATGATGTGCTCCCGCCTTTTGCGCCCGGGCTCCGCCGGCGGGGCGGAGAGGCCGGGATTTTCCCGGGGAGCCCTTGCCCGGCTGCTCAGAGGCTGGGGGAATTTTCCGGCCGCCCTGCAGGCGGGCTACGCCCGCAGCCTGGACGTGGTTCTGCGCCACCGGCGCCTGACCCTGACGGTCTTTATCCTGACTCTGGGCCTGAACGTCTATCTCTACATCGCCATGCCCAAGGGCTTTTTCCCCAACCAGGACACCGGCCAGATCATGGGCAGCGTCCAGGCGGACCAGAGCATTTCCTTCCAGGCCATGCGCCCCAAGCTGGAGGCCCTCATGGAGATTGTCCGCGCCCACCCGGATGTGGCCTCCGTGGGCGGGTTCACCGGCGGCGGCCAGCGCAATTTCGGCATGGTCTTCATCACCCTGAAACCCTTGCGGGAGCGCCAAAAGACGACGGAGGGGGTCATCAACGACCTGCGCCTGGATCTCCAGTCGGTGCCCGGGGCCCGGCTCATCCTGCGGGGAATGCAGGACCTGCGCGTGGGCGGGCGGCGCTCCATGGCGTCCTACCAGTATACCCTGCTCTCGGACGATCTCGCCCTGTTGCGCCGCTGGGCGCCGCTCGCGGCCGAAGCCCTGCGCGCCGTTCCGGGCCTTGCGGACGTCAATTCGGACCAGGAGACGCGCGGCCTGCAAACCACAATCCAGGTCAACAGGAATCTTATGGCCGGCCTGGGCATCACCCAGAAGCAGGTGGACAGCGCCCTGGGCCTGGCCTTCGGCCAGAGCCTCGTCTCCACCATCTATACGGGAAGCGAGCAGTACCGGGTCGTCCTGGGCTTTGAGCAGGGATTTCTCCAGGATAGCGGGGCACTGGACTTTCTGTATGTCCCCTCAGGGGGATTTCCCCTTTCCTCCTCCGCCCGGGAGTCCTTTCTGGACGCCGGGCGGGGGATCAGCGGCAATCAGGCTTCCTCCTTCAGCGAGGAGGCCTCCGGCGGCCGGCTTGTCCCCCTTTTGGCCTTTTCCTCTCCGGAACCCACCCTCACCGCCCTTTCCGTCTCCCATCAGGGCCAGTTCTCGGCCACCACCCTCTCCTTCAACCTGCTGCCCGGATACGCCCTGTCCGACGTGGAGCCGGGCATCCGCCGGGCGCTTTTCTCCATCGGCCTGCCGGACTCCATCCAGAGAGGATTCCAGGGCACGGCCGGCATATACTCCGCCGCCCTGGACAACCAGATCCTGCTCGTCGCGGCCGCTATCCTGACCCTCTACGCCGTCCTCGGCATCCTCTACGAAAGCCTCATCCACCCCCTGACCATCCTCTCCACCCTGCCTTCGGCCGGGGTGGGCGCCCTCCTCGGCCTCCTGGCCTTCGGCTCGGAACTGACCGTGATCGCCTTTATCGGCGTCCTGCTGCTGTTCGGTATTGTCAAAAAGAACGCCATCATCATGATCGACTTCGCCATCGCCGCGCGGCGCGCGGACGGCATCTCCGCCCTTGAGGCCATTCGCCGGGCCTGCCTGCTGCGCTTCCGTCCCATCATGATGACCTCTCTGGCCGCCATGCTCGGGGCCCTGCCCCTGCTCCTGGGCCGGGGCGACAGCGCGGAGCTGCGCGCCCCCCTGGGCATTACCATCGTGGGGGGCCTCCTGCTCAGCCAGCTCCTGACCCTGTATACCACCCCTGTGATCTATCTTTTTCTGGACCGTTTTTCCAAAGACGCCCTGCCCGCCCGTCTGGCCGCCCTCGCTTCCGGGCAGGGGGCGACGGAAGACCGCAACCGGCAGACGCCCGAGTGCCCGTCATGAAATTCGCGCCCTTTTTGTGCTGGTTTTGCCTCGCCCTGTCCGGCTGCCTCAACCTCAGCCCGGAGTATGCGCCTCCGGACCTGCCCCTCCCCGAGGCGTACAAGGGGGAGGAAGGCTGGAAGATCGCCGATCCCGCGGACACCCGGGATCGCGGCCCCTGGTGGGAGGTCTTCGCCGATCCGGATCTGAACGGCCTGATGGATCGCCTCAACGCCGGCAACCAGGACATCGCCGAGGCCGCCGCCAACCTGCGCAGCGCCCGCACCCGGATCATGGCCGCCCGCTCCGCCTTTTTCCCCGATCTTTCCCTGACGGGCTCCTATACCCGCAGCGGCCGTGAAACGGGCGTCTCCACCTCCTTAAGCGCGGGCGTGAGCTCCCAATGGGAGATCAGCCTCTGGAATTCCCTTCCCGCCTTTGAAGCCGCGCGGGCCAACGCCCAGGCCGCCGCCGCCGACCTCGCCGCCCTGCGCCTCTCCGCCCAGGCGGAACTCGCCCAGGCCTATTTTCAGCTTCGAACCCTGGATGCCCAGATGGATCTCTACGCCGTGACCATTCAGGCTTACGCCAGGGCCGCGCGGCTCACCCGCAGCCAGTACCGGGGCGGCATCGTCACCCCGGCGGATGTGGCCCAGGCGGAGGCCCGTCTGGCCGGCGCGGAGTCCGAACTCCTGGCCCTGGAACGGGAGCGGGCCGAGCTGGAACACGGCATCGCCCTGCTCACCGGCCAGATCCCCTCTTCTTTTTCCCTGCCCCGCGGCGGCCTCGGCGCCGCTCTTCCCGCCATTCCCCCGGCCCTGCCCGCCGCCCTTCTGGAGCGCCGCCCGGATATAGCCGCCGCCGAGCGCCGGGTCGCCGCCGCCAACCAGAACATCGGCATCGCCCGCGCCGCCTGGTTCCCCACCCTCCTCCTGGGCGGCAGCCGCTCCGCCGAGGCCGCCGGCTGGCGGCTCTCCCCCCTCACCGTCTGGTCCCTCGGCCCCAGCGCCGCCCTTTCCCTCTTTCAGGGCGGCCGCCGCCTGGCCGACTCCGAAGCCGCCTGGGCCGACTACGAGGCCGCTGTCGCCGTCTACCGCCGGACGGTCCTGGCAGCCTTCAAGGACGTGGAGGACAACCTCTCCGCCCTGGCCTTTCTCGCCAGGCAGATCGTGGCGGAAAAGCGCGCCGCCGCCGCGGCCCGGCGCGCCCTGGAACTTTCCCTCTCCCAGTATGAAGGCGGCATGACCACCTATCTGCAGGTAGTCAGCGCCCAGGCGACCTCCCTGCTCAACGAGCGCTCCCTGATCCAGATTGAGGGCCTGCGCCGCATCGCCGCGGTCAACCTGATCAAGGCCCTGGGAGGCGGCTGGGAGGGGACGGAATAAGCGGATTTGATCCGCAACGCTCCCTGTGCTAGGAAAAAGGAGTGCGTGTGAGAGTCATATTGCGGGCGCGCGCCGCTTCAGCGGCACGATCATCAGCCTTTCTCCTGAAGCGCGGCGCTGTTTTCCTTTTTCTTTGCCTGTGTCTTCTCCCGGCGGCCTGCGCCGGCCTGTCCTCCGGCCGTTATCCCGCCGATGCCCCCGACTATCGGCTGTGCGCCGATCTCGTCC
>JAISNZ010000252.1 GCA_031275955.1 Desulfovibrio sp.
AATTACTTTGCTCCATATTCTTGGTTATGAAAATATGGCTGAGGGGATAGAAGTCCTCGCGGAAAACAAGCAAGCAGCACTGCGGCTCGTTAGATTCGGAAGAACCGAATGACCCTGGGTCGGGAAGGAGCTTTTCAGCGGGAGGAAAATGCGCTAGGAAGGTCGGTCTCAGGCGCGACAAAACCCGATTCTCAGCGCTTTCGCCCGGAAAGGCGGGAATGGGCGATTTTTTTCGGAGGAAACCCATGTGCGGCATCATCGGCTATACCGGCCACCGGCCTGCTGTTCCCGTGGTCGTGGAAGGGCTAAAACGCCTGGAATACCGCGGTTATGACTCCGCCGGTATCGGCTTTGTCCAGAACCAGGATCTGCATGTTGTCCGGGCCGCGGGCAAACTCGTCAACCTGGAAGAGAAACTTGCCTCGCTGGATGTCTTCCTGGCCACCTCGGCCGTCGGACATACCCGCTGGGCCACCCACGGCGCTCCCACCGAATCCAACGCCCACCCCCACCGGGCCGGTTCCCTTTGCCTTGTGCATAACGGGATCTTTGAAAACTACGAGGAATACAGAAGGCTCCTCCAGAGCAGGGGACACGTCTTTTCTTCGGAAACCGAGACCGAGGTCCTGACCGCCCTCGTCGCCGACGAACGCAAACCCGGCCTGCCCCTTCTGGACGCCTTCGCCCGGGCTTTGCGGAAAGCCCACGGCGCATACGCCGTGGCCCTTATGGACCAAAGCGAGCCGGACGCCATTTACGCGGCCCGGCGCAGCGCCCCCCTCCTTCTGGGCATCGGCGCGGGCGAGAACTATGTGGCCTCGGATATCCCGGCCTTTCTCCCCTATACCCGCAATGTGGTCTTTCTGGAAGACGGCGAAATCATCCGCATCACTCCCTCTTCCTGGCAGATCTTCTCCCTGGAGGATCTACGCCCCCTGCCCAAGTCCACGCATCATATCAACTGGGACATGCAATCCGCGCAAAAGGGCGGTTTCCGCCACTTCATGCTCAAGGAAATCTTTGAGCAACCCCGGGCCATCGCCGACTGCATGGCCGGCCGCCTGAACGCCGCCCATACGGCCGTGGTCATACCCGAACTGGAATCCTCTCCCCTTCCGCCCCGCCTGCGGATCATCGCCTGCGGCACCTCCTTTCACGCCGGACTCTGGGCCATGCCCCTGCTGGAAGAATGGGCCCGCATTCCCACCTGCGTGGAAATCGCCTCGGAATTCCGCTACCGCAACCCCCTGCTCATGCCCGGGGAAACGGCTCTGGTCATCAGCCAGTCCGGTGAAACCGCCGATACCCTGGCCGCCCTGCGGATCGCCAGGGAATGCCGCTGCCCGACCCTCGCCCTGTGCAACGTGGTTGGCTCCTCCATCACCCGCGAGACCGATGCCGTCATCTATACCCAAGCCGGTCCGGAAATCAGCGTCGCCTCCACCAAGGCCCTGTGCAGCCAGATGCTCGTTCTTCTGCTGCTGGCCCTGTACTGGGGGCAGCGGCGGGGTTCCCTGCCCTCCGGCTTTCTCCCGGAAGCTCTGCAGGCTCTGGCCGCCCTGCCCGCCCAACTGGAGGCCGCCCTGCCCGCCCTGCAGACCGAAGCCCGCGCCCTGGCCCAAAAATATGCCTCGGTTGCGGGGATGTTCTTTCTCGGCCGGGGGCAATCCTATCCCCTCGCCCTTGAAGGCGCCCTCAAGGTCAAGGAACTCTCCTATATCCATGCGGAAGGATATGCCGCGGGCGAAATGAAGCATGGTCCCATCGCCCTCATCGAACCGGAATTCCCCTCCTTTATCCTGGTCCCCCACGACTCCCTCTTCACGAAAAGCAGATCCAACCTGGAAGAGGTGCAGGCCCGCGGCGGCCCGGTCATCGCCCTGACCAATCCCCCAAAGTCCGACCTGAACCTCGCCGTCCCGCAGACCTGGATCATTCCCGACGCCTGGGGCCCCCTCAAAGGTTTCTTCTTTCTGCCCGCCCTGCAGCTTTTCAGCTATGAGGCCGCCACCCGCCTCGGAAAAGACGTGGATCAGCCTCGCAATCTGGCGAAAAGCGTTACGGTGGAATAATGCTTGACTTGGGAGCCGACATGGTGAAAATGGCCCTGCCGTGAATCTTGAAAATATCCTGAAAAAAGCGAGGTTCCCCGTGAACGCAAAATCCGCCCAGACGTTTTCCGGCGCCGTCATGACTTCCGAAGGCATGGCCTATAAAGGCGCCGTTTTTTCTCCCGTCATCGACAAGTGTGAAGGGTGTTCCCGCATCCGCGATTTTGAAGGACACGCCTACTGTTCCAGTTACTCCGCTCCCCAGGCCAAATGGTCCCTGGGGGACTGCAATTTCGCCACCCACGTGCGCGCTGCCCAGGCCTCCCAGGCCAAGGTCAATCCCCTGAAGGCCTCCAAACGCGCCGCCAAGGGAGGCCGGTAACCCGCGGGTTCTTCCCGTCACCCGCCGGAGGGGAGACCACATCTTCCCCGGGGGTTTCCGACGCGGGAGGCGGCAAGGACTTTCCGCCTCATGCGGCAGAGGATCCTATGTTGGAAACACTCTATGCCTTTCTGGATACCCGCCGGGATCAGATTATCCGCTGGCAGCGCGAATTGACCTCCCGGCCGGCCCTGGGGCCGGACAACGGAGGCGGCGGCGAGCAGGACAAGGCGGACTGGCTCACAAAAGAACTTGCGGTCCTGGGTCTTGCCGCCATCCGCCAACATCCCTGCCCTGACGATCGTGTTCCCTGCGGCTTCAGGCCCAACATCTCCGCAAAGGTTCCCGGCGCGGACAGCCGGACTCTCTGGGTCATCTCCCATCTGGATGTCGTCCCCCCCGGCGATGTCTCCCTCTGGGACACGCCTCCCTTTACACTGCATGTGCGGGGTGATCGTCTCTATGGCCGGGGAGTGGAAGACAACCAGCAGGGCATCGTTTCCTCCCTGCTGGCGGCCCAGGCATTGTTGCGCTGCGGCCTCCGCCCCGAATGTTCCCTGGGACTGCTTTTCGTTTCCGATGAAGAAACAGGCATGAGCCGCGGCCTGCCCCATGTCCTGGCCACCGCTCCGGATCTCGTCGCCCGGGACGATCTCTGCCTGGTGCCGGACATGGGCGACGAAACCGGGAGCATGGTGGAAACCGTGGAGAAGAGCATCTGCTGGTTGCGCTTCACCGTTCTCGGCGCCCAGTGTCACGCCAGCCGTCCCTTTGCCGGCGCCAATTCCCTGGTGGCCGCCTCGGCCTGCATCCTGGCCCTGGACGCCCTGCACCGGATCTTTGCCGACCGGGACGCCCGTTTTGTCCCGGACGGGTCCACCTTTGTGCCTTCAAAAAAAGAGGCCAATGTGGAGAACATCAATACCTTGCCCGGTAAGGACGTTTTTTATGTGGACTGCCGGGTTATCCCCTCTTATCCTCTGGAGCGGATTCTGGACGAGGCCCGACGCATCGCGGGAACCGTAGCCCGGGAATACGGCGTCCGCATTGACGTGGAGCCGGTCCATGCCGTGCAGGCCCCGCCCGCGACGCCGGACAACGCCCTGGTGGTCCGGCGTCTCCTGTCCGCCCTTGCCGAACTGCGCGGCCTGTCCGGAAAAATATACGGCGCCGGCGGATTGACCGAAGCCAACTGCCTGCGATCTGCCGGCCGCCAGGCCGTGGCCTGGGCCACCCTTTCCGGCAGCGCCCACTCCTGCAACGAATCTTCCAGCATTCCCTTCACCGTGGCCGACGCCAAGGTGATCCTCCGTATGCTTTTCCCCTGAGGCAATGTCCCCCGTCCTGAAAAATTCCCCCGCGCGTTTTGATCTGATTGTGATCGGCGCGGGACACGCCGGTTGCGAGGCGGCCATGGCCGCCGCCGGCATAGGCCTTGCCACCCTGCTCCTCACCAGCAACGTCGACCGGATCGGACACCTTTCCTGTAACCCTGCCGTGGGCGGACTCGGCAAAGGGCACATGGTCCGGGAGATCGACGCCCTGGGCGGCTGTATGGGACGCTGGACCGATGAAGCCGCCATCCAGGCGCGCATCCTGAACACCGGCAAGGGACCAGCCGTTCAGGCTCCCCGCGCCCAGGTGGATCGCGCGGTCTACATGGCGGCGGTCAAACGCGACATCCTGACGCATCCGCGCATCCTCGTCCGCCAGGAAACAGCCGAAAGCATTCTCACCCAAGGTGGCCGGGCCAACGGCATCCGCACATCCCTAGGACAAATCTTTACGGCGGATCATATCCTGATCACAGCCGGCACCTTTTTGCAGGGGCGCATCCACATCGGCCCGGTCAACTTTCCCGGCGGGCGCCTGGGGGACGCTCCGGCCACAGAGCTTTCCGCCTGCCTGCGCGAACTCGGCTTTACCCTGCGCCGCTTCATGACCTGCACCACCCCCCGCCTGCTCACAGCCAGCATTGATTTTTCCCGCATGGAACTCCAGACGGGCGACACCCCGACGCCGCGCTTCTCCCTGCGCGGCCCCGGCCCCCGTCTGCCGCAAAGGGCCTGCCACCTGACCTGGACGAACGAACGCACCCACGACATCATTGCCCGCGCTCTGCAAGAATCCCCCATGTATAACGGGGCCATCGCCGGCGCCGGTCCCCGCTATTGCCCCTCCATTGAGGACAAGATCGCCCGTTTTCCGGACAGGACGAGACATCAGATTTTTGTGGAACCCGAAGGAGTCGATTCTCCGGAGACGTATCCCAACAACATCCCCACCGGCCTGCCTCTGGAGACGCAGATAGCCCTCCTGCACACCATCCCCGGCCTTGAGCGCTGCCACGTCCTCCGACCCGGCTATGCCATTGAATACGACATGATCCCCCCCACCCAGCTGACCCCTACCCTGGAATCCAAACAGGTGCCGGGCCTGTGGTTTGCCGGCCAGGTAAACGGCACCTCGGGGTATGAGGAAGCAGCTGCCCAGGGGCTGTGGGCGGCCCTGAACATCGCGGCTGTCAGGAACGGCCGGGAGCCGTTTATCCCCGGCAGGGACAGGGCCTATATGGCCGTACTGGTGGATGATCTGGTGACC
>JAISNZ010000250.1 GCA_031275955.1 Desulfovibrio sp.
GGGCCAGGGCCGCGGTGGCGAGAACCTGTTCTTTGCTGACGGACATGGGTGTCTCCCGGATCAAGCGTGTCAAGCGCGCCAAGGCGTGGGAACCCACTGGCGCGGGAACCCACTGGCGCGGGAACCCACTATAGCCCGGCGCGTCCTGGTTCGCAACGGAAAAGAGCATTGACGCCCCCTGTTTCGGGGGCATATACTATCTTTCGGGGCAGGGAGAAGGAAGGGCACGGAGCAAGGGCATGCGTCTTGTCTGTCTGGGAGATTCCATATGCGCCGGTTACGGCCTGGCGCCGGGAGCCGGCTGGGTGGCTCTGCTGGCCGGGCGGCTGGCTGTTGACTTTCCCGATCTTGCCGTCGCCAATGCCGGCGTCAGCGGCGAGATCGCGCAGGAGGGCCTGGCCCGTCTGTCCCGGGCCCTGGGTTCCGGAGCGCCGGATCTGCTTTACGTCCAGTTCGGACTCAATGACGCCGCCATGGGCATTGCCGTCCCCGACTATCTGCGGGTCATGCGGGAGATAACGCGGCGGTCTCTGCAAAGCGGGGCGCGCGCCGTGCTGGTGGGCAACAACCATCCGGTCTGCGTGCATGAAGGCTGGGATCTGCCCGGCGTCGATCTGTACCGGCGGAATGTGCGCGCCCTGAACGAGGGGCTGCGGCAGGAGTTTTCCCCCCTGCCCGCGCCGGTTTTTTTCGCGGATGTGGAGCGTCTGTGCGAATCCCTGGGCGAAGGGCGGGAGTTGGCCGCCATACTCCAATACGACGGGGTGCATTTGAGCGAAGAAGGCAACAGGGCCTATGCCCGTCTGCTCTACCCCCTGTTCCTGGAGCGCTTGCGGGCCTTGCGGCAGGCCGCGCCCGAAGGAGGGGATCGTGCTGTCCTATGAGGCGGTCATCGGGCTGGAGATTCACGTCCACCTGCTGACGGCCTCCAAGCTCTTTTGTTCCTGTCCCGCGACTTTCGGGGCGGAGCCCAACGAACAGGTCTGCGAGGTCTGCGCGGCCATGCCCGGGGCCTTGCCCAGACTGAACGAACGGGCTGTGGAACTGGCGGCCAGGGCCGGGCTGGCCCTGCACTGCGCGCTGAACGAGGTCTCGTTTTTTTCCCGCAAGAACTACTTTTATCCGGACCTGCCCAACGGCTATCAGACCTCCCAATATGTTCCCCCCATCTGCGAGGGCGGCTATCTGGAGGTGACGACGGGGGAGTCCACCCGGCGCATCGGCATCACCCGCATCCACATGGAGGATGACGCCGGAAAATGCCTGCACGGGCAGGCCGGTTCCACCCTGGTGGATTTGAACCGGGCCGGCACTCCGCTCATCGAGATCGTCACGGAGCCGGATCTGCGCAGTTCGGAAGAAGCCGCGGCCTGTATGCGGCAGATTCACGCCCTTCTCGTTTACCTTGGGGTTACGGACGGCAACATGGAGGAGGGAAGCCTGCGCTGCGACGCCAATGTCTCCCTGCGGCCCAGGGGAGCAACGGTTTACGGCACCAGGGCGGAGATCAAGAACATCAATTCTTTCCGCAATGTCCAGCGGGCCATTGACTTTGAGATTGAACGCCAGGAAGCCCGCCTGAAAGATGGCGGGAGCATTGCGCAGGAAACGCGCCTTTTCGATGCCGCGCGCCAGGTCACCCTGGCCATGCGCGACAAGGAGGACGCCCACGATTACCGCTATTTTCCCACTCCCGATCTGCCGCCGGTCCTGGTTTCCGGAGAGCAAATCCGCCTCTGGCGGGAAAGTCTGCCGGAATTGCCCGCGGCCCGCGCCCGGCGCTTTGTGGAAAGCCTCGGCCTTTCCCGGGAGGAGGCGGCCATTCTGACCGTGGACAGGCCCACGGCAGATTATTTTGAGCAGGCCGCCGGCTTCGGCGGACAGCCCCGGCGCATCGCCAACCTGATGGCGGGGGAATTGCTGCGCGAATGCGCCTCCAGTGGTCTTTCCCCCGACAAGGCCAAGATGACCCCGGATCACCTCTCCGAGCTTGCCCGGCTTATTGAGGACGGAGCCCTCAGCCCGCGCATGGCCCACGAAATTTTTCCGGATCTTTTCGCCTCCGGCATCTCTCCCGGGACATACATCAGGCAGCGCAATCTAGCCCAACTTTCCGACGCCGGCGCGCTGGAGGCCGTTGTGGATGCCGTGCTGGCAGCCAATCCGGAGGAAGCGGCGGGCTACAGAGGCGGCAGGAGCAAACTCCTGTCCTTTTTCATCGGCCAGGTGATGAGCCGGACCAAGGGTCAGGCCAACCCCGCCCTGGCCAAGGATCTGCTGGTCAGGAAACTGGGGTAGGGCCTTTTCCCTTTCCCGGGGCGGATGTTCCCCGCGGGTTCGGGGACACGGCGAGGCGGATGCGGCGTGGGCAGGTTTTTCCGGTACGCCCTTGTGGGTTGCGGCAACACGATGCTGCACTGGCTGTGTTTTGCCGGCCTGTGGCAGTTGACCCGTTCGCAGGCGCTCAGCAACCTTCTGGCCTTTACCCTCGCCGCGACCGTCTCCTTCCGGCTGAACGCGAAATTTACCTTCCGGATGCGGGGATCCGTCCGGCGGTACATCCTGTTCCTCGCGGGCATGGCGCTGATCAGCGGGCTGGCGGGCCTTGCCGGGGACATCTTCGCCCTGCGTCCGCTCGTTACCCTGATCGTCTCTTCCGGGACAAGCCTCGGGCTTGGCTTCCTGTACGCCTACGCCTGCGTTTTCCGGAAGGGCGGCCGGGATGCCCCGGATGACTGACGCGAATTTTCCGTGTTTCAGACCGTCAGGGAAATTTTGCTGAAGTCCTCGCGGCAAACAAACAGCCGGCCCCGTAAACCTTGGGTCCGAAAACTTTGAAGGCCCCCGGAAGGAAATGCCCGCTTGCTGAAAGCGGTGATCATGGGTAAGGGAAAGACGAACGCGGGATGTCCGGCATGCGTGACTGGGTGGAAGGAAAACGGGAATTTCTTGAGCGGGATCTGGTGCGGGATTTTTTTCTTTTTGTCCGCGATTTGGAGGAACAGTTCCGGCGTTTCGAGGAGAGCGAAACCGTCTCCTTTCCCGCCCTGCACCACCTGGTGGGCGACAGCCTGAGCAAGGGACTGCTCTGGCGGGTCAAGGACAACGCCCACCTGCTCTTTCGCGCTTCCCCGGCCGTTGCCCCGGCGGGCCGCCTGCTTGACTGGACCCTGGGCTATATTTTCCATGAATCCTTGAAACTCATGGAGGACGCCCGCTTGCGCCAGTCCTATATTCCCCGCCTGGCGGACTTTCAGGGAGAGGCGATTCCCGAGGCCCTGGCGGATTTGCTGGCGGGCTTTTCCTCCATCCGGATCCAGACGCGGGAAAGCGTTCAGCGCGAGGTGACGCGGCTGAAGAGGCTGATCTCGCTCACGCTTTCCTTATTGCCCCACTATTTCGCCGAGCGCCGGGACCACCGTCCACTGGCGCGTTTTCTTTATGATTACAATGAATTGGCGCGGGCTGTCCTCAAGGAGGAATATGCCTCTCTGCTGGCCGCCGTTTACGGGGACTGTCCCGAGGCGATGTACCGGGAGGCGGCGGAATCCCTTTTGCAGAGCGCGCGGCGCGACGAGGCCCTTGCCGCCCTGTCCGGGGCTTTGGCCTGTAACCCTTCCGGCCGCGAGGCCGAAACCTGCCGGCGGCGGCTGGAGGAAATTTCCGGCCCGGCGGCCGGTTGCTGATTTCCGCGGAAATCAGTAAACATCCTCTCTCAATCATCCGTAATTTGAAGGAGACTTTTCATGGCCTTACTGCATCCCAGGAGAAATCCGGCCACCCGCAACCTGCAGGCGGCGGATCAGCCGGAACTGTTCCGGGATATCTACCCCTATTCCCGGATCAGCCGGGTCCCCTTTGACGGCATGTATGTGGAACCCAGGCCGGCCAGTCCCATGTTCATCACGGACACCTCCCTGCGGGACGGGCAGCAGGCGCATCCGCCCTATACGGTCAGGCAGATCGCCAGGATCTACGATCTCCTCTATGAATTGGGAGGCAGGAGCGGCCTTGTCCGCTCCTGCGAGTTTTTCCTCTATACGGACAAGGACAGGCGGGCCGTGGAGGAATGCCGTTCCCGGGGCTACGCCTTTCCCTATCCCACGGGATGGATCCGGGCCCACAGGGAGGATCTTCGTCTGGCGCGGGACATGGAATTTTCGGAAGTGGGGATTCTCACCAGCGCCTCGGACTACCATATCTATCTCAAACTCGGCTGGGACAGGAAAAAGGCCTTTGACAGCTATGTGGCCCTGATTGCCCAGGCCCTGGAGTGGGGCATCTCGCCGCGCTGTCATTTCGAGGATATCACCAGAGCCGACATCTATGGTTTCTGCGTGCCCCTGGCGGTAAAGCTCATGGATCTGTCCCAGCAGAGCGGCCTGCCCGTCAGGATCCGCCTGTGCGACACCCTGGGCTACGGGGTGCCCTATCCGGGAGCGGCCTTGCCGCGCTCGGTGCCGCGCCTGGTGCGGGCCTTCACCGATGAGGCCGGCGTCCCCGGGGAATGGCTGGAATGGCACGGACACAATGACTTCCACAAGGTGCTGGTCAACGCCACCACCGCCTGGCTCTACGGCTGTTCCGGGGTGAACGCCACCCTGCTGGGCTTTGGCGAGCGCACCGGCAATACGCCTCTGGAGGCCCTGATCATAGAATACATTTCCCTCACCGGCGAGGACAGCGCGGCGAATACCCGCGTGATCAGCGAGGTTGTCCAGTTTTATGAAAAGGAACTGGGCCTGCGCGTCCCGGGAAACTATCCTTTCGCGGGCAAGGACTTTAACGCCACCAGCGCCGGCATCCATGTGGACGGCCTGTCCAAGAACGAGGAAATTTACAATATTTTCGACACCAAGACCATTCTGGGCCGGTCCGTGCCCATCATCATCAACGACAAGACAGGCCGCGCGGGAGTGGCATACTGGCTGAACCAGTATCTGGAACTCGGCGAGGAGGATCAGGTCAGCAAGTCCCATCCCGCCGTGGGCCAGATCTACGCCCGCGTTCTGGCCGCCTACGAGACCGGGCGCCGGACGGCCATCTCCAACAAGGAAATGTTCGATCTGGCCAAGCGCTACCTGCCCGAGCTTGTCCCTTCGGAGCTGGAACGTCTGCGGGCAATGGCCAAACGCCTGTCCATGACGGTGGTAGGCAAACTGGCGGCGGACCACCTCATCCTGGGCGAGGGCAACGAGCATTACCCCTGGATGCAGCCCTTCCTGCAGGATTATCCCTTCATCCAGTTTCTGCAGATCCTGGACCGCGAGGGACGGCTTCTGGCTTCGGCCATCGTGGACCCGACCTATGCGGACCGCTACGCGAATCTTCCCCTGGGCTTCGACTTCTCCCAGCGCGACTGGTTCAAGGCCCCCATGCGGACCGGGAAGCTGTTTATCTCGGACTTTTACCGCTCCGCTTTCACCTATAAGCTGATCCTTACCGTGGCCGCCCCGGTGACGGACGATCAGGACGAAATTACCGGGATTATCGCCGCGGATATTCTGCTGGAGGAACTGCTCCGGCAGCCGGAAGAACCGGGAGACGAGAGCGGATCATGACCCGGGATGCCAGGGAAACGGCTCCGGCCCGCATCGCCCTGATGCTGCCGCGCTTTTCCCGCTACGGCGGGGTGGAGCAGTACGGTTTCGCCCTGGCGGAAGGCCTGGCGCGGCGGGGACATGCCGTGGATTTTCTTTGCGCCCGGCGGGAGGCGGAAGCCCCCGCCGGGGTGCGGGTGCTGGCCGTGGGGCGCCCCCCCGGCGGCAAGGCGCTGAAGATGCTCTGGTTTCTTGTCCGGGCGGAGAGGCTGCGCCGCAAGGGAGGGTACGACCTGTGCATCAGCCTGGGCAACACCTGGAACCAGGATATCGTCCGGGTGGGCGGCGGTCCCCTCACGGTCTTCTGGCGGCTCTCCCTGCCCGCCTGGGAAAGGGGCCCGGCCCGCTGGGGAAAGCGGATTTCCCGCCTGCTGCGGCCCTCCAACTGGCTGACCCTGCTGCTCCAGCGGCGCATGTTCCGGCAAACGCCCCGCGTGGTGGTCATTTCCGACAAGATGCGCGGCTGGGTGCGCGAGGTCTGTCCGGATCCCGGCGCCGGGGGGCGGGAACTGCTGACCATCTACAACTGCCCGGATCTGTCCCATTTTCGCGCCCCCCGCCCCGGAGAGCGCGAGGCGGCCAGGAGGGCCTTCGGGATGGGCGCGGGAGAGTATGCCCTGGGGACGGCCAGCTCCAATTTCGCCCTCAAGGGGACGGCTCCCCTGATCCGCGCCCTGTCCCTCCTGGACGGGGAGACGCACCTGCATGTCGCCGGCGGGCGCAACGCGGCCCCTTACCGCAAGCTCGCCGCCTCCCTCGGTCTGGCGGATCGGGTCCACTTCCACGGCAGGGTTGCTGATATGCGGGCCTTTTATCACGGCCTGGACATGTTTGTCCTGCCCACCTTTTTTGATACCCTGGGCAATGTGGTCCTGGAATCCCTGGCCTGCGGGCTGAAGACCCTTTGCTCCGACCGGGCGGGGGCCGCGGATTTTCTGCCTCCGGGGCAGGTGATCGCCGATCCCTCCGACCCCCGGGAGATTGCGGACAAGGCGCGGCGCCTGCGGGCGGCGGAGGCGGGCGCCCCTTTTCTGCCCAAAGGGTCCGGCGTGGGGGAAATGATTGCCCTGGCCGAGCGGGTGCTGGCGGAAAAAAGCCGGCAGGGAGGGACTGATGAACCGGGGCTCCGCCCCGGACCCCGCCGGGGGGCATGATGCCCCCCGGACCCCCTCATTTTGTATCGCGCTGAGATGCGTAACGGGGCGCGGGGGAAACCTTTCCCGGCAAACCCGTGCCGCGAGACGGGCGCGGGCGGGCCCGCCGTCAGGCGGCAATCCCAAAGCGAAATTGTCATGAGGAGGGAAGGGGAATGAAGGTCGCCTATCTGGTCGGGGGTCTGCCCTTCGGGGGCATTGAACGCTGGCTCTATGACCTGTGCCTGGAATACGGGCGGACCGGCCTGGTCCGGGGCCGGGTCTTCAACCTGTCGGGAACGGGGGCGCTTCTGCCGGAGTACCGCAAGGCGGGCATTGACCTGGAATGCGTCGGCTCTTCGCTGCGGGCCGTAGCCACCCACCGCCTGGATACGGCCCTGAAGCTGCGCGGGCGTTTGCGGGCCTTCAGGCCGGACGTCATCCACACGATGCATTTCATGGCCAACCACCACGGGCGGATTGCCGCCCTGGGGCTGGGGATCCCCGTACTCGTGCATCTGCGCAATACCAAACATGAAAAAAAGCTGGTCCGGAGGCTTTCCGACAAATTCCTGTCCTATGCCGCCACAGCCTATCTGGCGGTGTCAGAGGCCGTGGCCCGGGTAGTGGAGACGGATCACAATCTGGCCAAGAGGCCGGTGCGGGTGCTGTACAACGCCCTGAACCCGGAACGGCTGGAGGCGGAGCCTGTGGATTTCGCGGCCGCTTACGGCCTGAAAGGGCCGGTGGTCCTGGCCGTGGGCCGCTATGTGCCCCAGAAGAATCTGGATTTGCTGATCCGGGCCGTGGGCCTTTTGCGCGGCCAGGGCCTGGACCTGGGTCTGGTTCTGGTGGGGGAGGGGCCGGAACGATCCCGGCTGGAGGCCCTGCGGGATTCCCTCGGCCTCGGCCGGCAGGTGGTCCTGACGGGTTTTCGTCCGGACGTCCCGGCCTTTTACCGGGCGAGCCGGGTCTTTGCCATGCCTTCGGACTTTGAGGGCTTTCCCATCGCCCACCTGGAGGCCATGTACTGCGGGTTGCCCGCGGTGGTCTCCGGGGAGGTGCCCTCTCTGGAGATCGCGGCGGAAGCCTGCCTGGTCTGCCGGCGCGAGCCTGAGGACATCGCGGAGAAACTGGGCCGGATCCTGCGGGACGAGGTTTTGCGCGCGCGCCTGGGGGAAAGGGCCGCGCGCCTGGCGCGGGAGCATACCATGGAAAGGTACGCGCGGACCTTGTACAGCGTGTATGAAACCGTCCGCGCGGGCGATTTCCCCTTTCCTCCGGCGCCGGGGTGAAAAAAAGTCAAGAGAGGGCAGGGCGAATCCCGACCTTGTTTTTTTCCTCCAGATGTTCTACAGTTGAAGACAACGTGAGTTTCTTTCAATCCGCATCCGGCTCCGTCCGCAGGATGACTCCTCTCCGGCGGATTGGAACAGAGTGGATTGTCCCCTCCCTGAAGGAAGGGGTTACCGGAAAGGCAGGCCCGGCTTGGCCGGGCCTCAAGCGGGAATCTCCCTGAAGGGAGAGGTTTCAGACCATAAAGGAAATTTTGATGAAAACACAAATAAACGCAAGCGTCAGGCTTCCCCTGGCCTTGCATGAGCGCGTGGCAAACCTTGCGGAGGCTCGAAAGCGCACAGCTCACGCCGTTATGCTTCAAGCCATAGAAAGTTTTGTCAGCCGCGAAGAGCAACGGGAATCCTTGCGGCAGGAAGGGAGATCCGCTTGGGAAGAGTACTTGCGGACGGGCCTGCATCTGACGAATGCCGAGGTCGTCGGGTGGATGGATAAGATTGTCCAGGGCGAAAAGGCGCCCATGCCGAAATGTCATGTGTAGTCCTCTGGACGGATAAAGCTGCCGCTGATCTTGAAAGGGCGTATTTATTTCTGAAAGAGAAAAGCGAAGAGGCGGCAGTCGCGGCTATCAAGGCGATTCGAGAAAAAGCCGTTTTGCTTGAACAGTTCCCTAATGCCGGTCGGCCGGCAGACGACCTTGACCCGGAGCATAGAGAACTTTTGATTCCGTTCGGCGCGTCCGGCTACGTTCTGCTGTACCGGGTAGAAAACGCGTTTGTTTACATCCTGGACGTGCGCCACCAGAAGGAAGCCGGGTACTAACAGGGAATATCGCCGCTACCGGCGACTGGACCCGCTCAAAGGAACCTTGCCCCATGATCCACGTCGCCCTCTGCTTCAGCGATTCCTCAGGAACCTATTACAAGCATGCCCTTGTTACCGCCCTGTCTGTTTTTGACAATACAAAAAGTGAAATATGCCTGCATATCATTCATGACGAGACGCTGACGCCCGCGGCAGGAAAAGCCTTTACGGACCTCTGCGCCGGATGGGGGCATCGCCTTGTTCTGCACCCGGCGGAGGAAATTCCGAAGGCCGTGGCGGATAATGTTCCGGATTCTTTTGGCAAGGGGGCGCTGTACAGACTCATGATTCCCCGCCTGATTCAGGAGGACAGGATTCTCTACCTGGACTGCGATGTTGTCTGCGCCTGCGATCCGGAGGAAATCTATCGCCGGGATCTTTCCGGGAAATATCTCGGCGCCGTGCCCATCGCGGAAAAACAGGGGTTGAGGGTAAGCCGGAAATACGGCCTTGCATCCCCGATTTACGTCAATTCCGGAGTCCTTTTGTTGGATCTGGAGAAAATCCGGCGGGAGATCCCCGATTTTCTGGAGCGGCTTTCCGCTATTGTCCGGGACCGGGAAATCCGGATAGCCGATCAGGAGGCAATCAACATCTTCTTCGACGGCAAGGCCAACGCCTTCGCGCTTCTGCCGGAGTTCTGCAATTTCCGGATCGATCCGGAGGATCACGCCGTCCTTCCCCTGGCCGCCTATCAGGGCAAGGTTCTGCATTTCGCCGGGGAGAAGCCCTGGCGGGTTTTTACCCCTCCGGCCCTCTACTACTGGAAATATTACGCCGCCCTTTTTCCGGGCGAGAACGTCCTGGAACGGATGGTGAATCTTGAACCCTACGAATACGCGCCTCTTTTTTCCTTTCTCCTGCGCCATGAGCGCCTGCGGCGCTGGGTCAACAGGCTGCGTGAGGCGGAACGGGACGGCCTGGCCTCCGTGATTCGGGCCCGGCTGTTTCCCCGGAGCGGGAAACAGAGGAAGCCCTGAGCGAGCGGCGATTTTTCATCTTGCGGGAGGCGCGCCAGACTGTGATCGATTCCGTTTTTCGTCCGGGAGAAAAGATTTTCGCGGATATGGACCGTGGTTCCGGCGGCATGAGGCGGCCCTTCAGGCGCATCCTGGTTGTCGTCAACGCCCCTGTGGGCGACGTGCTCATGTCCACTCCGGCTGTCCGTCTGCTGCGCAAAAGATACCCGGAGGCCCGGATAACCCTCTTCGTTCCCGCCGTCTGCGCCGGACTCCTGCAGGAGAAAAATTTCGTGGACCGCGTCATTCCGGATGCCCGGCCGGAAAAGAAGCTTCCCCGCCTGCTCTGGAGAATCCGCCAGGCCCTTTCCTTCCGTTTTGCCCGTTACGACGCCTGTTTCTTCCTTCAGGAAGATCCGGGCGAGGCCCGGTACATAAAGAGGTTTTCCGGCATTCCCGTCAGGGTCTGCGCTTCCCATAATCCCACGGGAATTTCCAACAGGGCGGCGCGGCACTGTACGCAGGTGATCCCTCTGGATCCGGCGCGGCGGCGGCACCTGGTGGACTATTACCGGGAAATCGTCGGGGGGGAGCCCTTGCCGGCGGACGAGGAGGGGCTGTGGATTGCGTTGGAACCGGACGATGCCCCGGAGACCGGGCGGGGAAGGAGCGGCGGCTCCGGGCGTTCCCTCGCCCTGTGCTGCAGGGGATCTTCCCGGAACAGACTTAACTGGCCGCCCCTGTACTGGGCGGAACTGGCGCGAAGGCTTGCCGCTGACGGCCACAGCCTGCGCTCTTTCCCCCCCCCGCCGGATGTGCCCTATCTGGAAGAGATATGCCGTCTTTCGGGCGTGGAGATCGACATCCGTATCACCACCCTCGCGGAGTGCGCCGCGGGCATGCGCCGCAGCGACCTCCTCGTGTCCGTCGATACGGGGCAGGTCCATCTCGCCGTTGCCCTCGGAGTTCCCGTCCTTTCCCTGGCGGGCAGCACCACGGAC
>JAISNZ010000251.1 GCA_031275955.1 Desulfovibrio sp.
CCCTGGCTGTCCGCCTGTTCTTTATCCTGAAGCTGTTTCTTGCGCAGGTTTCTGTCGCTTTTGGGATCAATCCTCCAGCCCACATACATGCTGGCGAAGCTGATGAAGAGGCAGGAGAAAAGCCAGAAGTACAGGAACGGAAAGCCAAAAACCATCGGCTCGATGCGATTGTAGACGTTGAAGCAGAGCACCAGCAGGGTGAAGGGAACGCCCACCACCAGGAGAAAGGTCGGAAGTCTGGTTTGCATGAAGATATTCCTCCGGGTTACAGGTTGGAACCATGTCTCTTTGCAATTGCCGCCCGGCGGCGAGTCCGGGCCAATCCCGCGGGCGCCCCGCAACACCGCTGCGGGGGGCGTCAGCGCATTTTGGGTTCATCCGGGTAAAGCGTACTTTGCCTCATGAATAGCCATCATTATTACTTCTTGAACAACTCCAGCACAGGGGGCTGTTCGGAGATGATGATATCATACCAGTGCGGCAGCCGCATGCACACCAGATCCTTGCGCCGGACCACATTGGTCGGGTAGACGGAATCCGGGGAAGAGGATGTGTCGATGCCGCAGGTGCCGATTTCCTCTTCCGTTGCGGAGAGGATGACTTCCTGCCTGGGGAAGGCAAAGGTATCGGCCTGGAAGACTCCGCTGCGGCCGAAGCATTTGTCGCCGCCGATATAGTCGCCGACCATGTTGGCAAAGGCCATATAGCAGTTGTTCTCTCCGCCGCGCACCCGCCACAGGTGCCAGTGGATGGTGCTCTGCCCCCTTGGGATCGGATAATTATGCCAGGCGTCGGTGGCGCCGAGGCCATAGGGTTTGGGCGCGTTCACAGCCGAAGGGCAGCAGATCAAATCGACGCCGTTCAGGGCGAGCAGGCGGCCGGGTTCCGGGAACATGGCGTCATGGCCGATTAACATGCCGATGCGGCCGAGAGGCGTGTTGACATGCGGGAAGCCCAGATCGCCGGGCGTGGCCCACCCTTTGTCCAGATCGCAGAGGTGCATTTTCCGATATTTGCCCGCCAGGCCTTCCGGGCCGATCAGCGCCGCCGTGTTGTAGAACCTGGCGCCGTCCTTTTCCACCATGCCCACCACTAAATAGAGACGGTGTTTCATGGCGCAGTCGATGAGAGCGTCCAAAGAGGGACCGGGCGCGGTTTCCGCCAGTTTTTTGGCCTGATCCGGACTGGAAGGCAGGCCGGTCAGGGTCAGTTCCGGGAAGACCACCAGATCGCTGCCCTGGGCCGCGGCCTGGGCCGCCCTGTCTTTGATCATGGCGACGTTGGCGGCGACATTGCCGGACTGGGGACGGACCTGGGCCACGGAAATGCTGGATTTTTTGCCGGCCGGCAGGGGGTCGTAGCCGTACAGCCTGAAGAAATCAAGCGGGTTCCACAGATAGGTGTCGTGCATGATTTCCATATATTCCTTGGGCCGCCGTTCCAGATACTTGTTTCCTCCGTTGGCGAACGACTTTGCGCGCGCTTTGGCGATATCCACCTCGCCGTACATGATCTGATGGCCTTCATCCACATAGGAATTGATGGTTCCGTCGGGATTGATGAGTACGCTGCCGCCGGAGAACTGCACGGTCCGCTCCAGGCCGGTCCTGTTGCTTTCCAGCACATAACAGCCGTTGTCAAAGGCCCTGGTCAGCCAGTAGGGCGCCGGCGTTTTTTCAGCAAGCCAGTTGCTGATGTGTACAATGACGTCCGCATTGCGCAGGCCCTGGATGCGGGCGGTTTCAATAAAATGGATGTCCATGCAGATCAACATGGCGATATTGCCGATGGGGGTCGCAAAGACCATGTGATCGAGATCCCCCTGCTTGGACCATTTGGGTTCGGCAATGTAGTCGTGGCTTTTCCTGTGCACGCCAATCACGCCGTTGGGGCCGATGAGCACAGCGGAATTGTAATAAATGTCGGTTTTGGGATCGACTTCAGGCATGCCCACGACGATCCAGCAATTGTAGCGCCTGGACAGGGCGCCGAACTTTTCCGTGGTGGGGCCGGGGACAGGTTCGACAAAGGGCTTCACTTCGGCCCGGTTATACCAGCAGTATCCTGTGGTCGCCATTTCCGGCAGGGCGATCAGTTTCGCGCCCGCTTTGGCCGCCTCCTCCACCATGGCGTACTGCTCGGCGATATTGCGCTCCTTTTCATACATCACCGCCCCGTAGTTGACGGCGGCAACTTTGTACTTCATGAATTCCGGCCGGCTGCTGCTGCCCACTTGCACATTCATGCGTGATTCTCCTTGGTTGTTTGCGGGTATCTGCATCGCCGGGGCGATGCCGTCGCCCGTGAGAGATCCTAAAAGGATGCCGCGCCTCCGGCAGGGGCACGGCGGGACAAAGGCTATCTGGGCAGAGGCTTTTCGCCGCTGCCGAGCATATCGTCATACAGATCCGTACGCCGGTCGCGGAAGACCACATTCATCGGGTTCCAGTTCAGGCGCCTGGCTTCCATCAGATTGACCTCGGCGATGAGAATTTCTTCCTTGTCGTCGCTGCCCATGGGAGCCCTGTGCCAGCCGTCCGGCCCCATGATCACGCTCCGGCCGGGAAAACGGCAGCCGCGCTCAACGCCGATTCTGTCGGCAGCCACAACGAAGATGCTGTTACAGCCGGCATTGGTCTGCGCCAAGGCGGGGCCGGCGGTCACGGCCGGGGGGATATCCACCCAGTTGGTGGGGCAGCAGACGATATCCGCTCCCTTGCGGGCCAAGATCCGGAAATTCTCGAAGAACCACATGTCATAGCAGATCAACATGGAAATCCTGCCGATGGGCGTTTCAAAAACCTGGAAACCCAGATCGCCGGATTCAAAAAACACCTTTTCATCGCACCAGGCATGGAGCTTCCGATGCGTGCCGAGGTAGCCGTCAGGGCCGATGAGAATGCAGGAGTTATAGCAACGGACGCCGTCCTCGGCCAGTTCGGCGATACCGGCCACGATATACAGCTTGCGTTCCTTTGCCACTTTGGCCCAGGCCCGGGTGGTGGGGCCCTCCGGAATTTTTTCCGCCACAGCGTAAAGCTCTTCCCGGCTGTTGAACATATAGCCCGTGTTGCACAATTCGGGCAGCACGAGGAATTTTGCGCCCTTGTCGGCGGCCTCGTTGATCATTTCCAGGGAACGCCGCACATTGGCCTCTTTATAGCCGATGCGGGGCTCCATTTGAATGGCGGCCAGAGTAATCATACTCTCGCAATTGGGAACGCGGTTTTGCTCAACCATAACAATCTCCTTGATCTGTTTTGAGGATCTGTTTTGGGACGCACCTTTCTTCCTTATATATGCGGTAAAAAGTACACTTTTTACCGCAGGATCGTCGGCCGGAAAACGTGGTTTTAGGCCGACTATCGCCGCTTCGCGGCGCATCGGTCTTACGGCCGATGTTTACTGATTTCTGCGGAAATCAGTGAGGCGGCATTATGCGAACCTTCCGGGTCTTTCAGTAAGATCCCAGGAAGGGGAAGGCCATGAGCAGGTATTTGATCAAACTGCTTACCACCAGGGTACAGAAGGCCATGGAAAAGGTGAATCCAATCATGGGATGCCAGTGGGCGGGAATGCACCGGTTCGCCATGTTGGCCACCGGCGGGCTGAGCAGGCCGCCCAGAACGGCGGAGCAGACGATAACAAACAGGGAAGGCCCGTGCGCCAGGACAACGCCCGGCGCGACGGAAACGACGGGCACAAAGGAAGGGAAAAAATCCCCGTCGCGCCAGCCGGGCCAGTAGGCATACAGGGCGATGGCGCCGGTGATGATCTGGCAGAAGATGAGGGCGGGAAACCAGCCTGTCCCGTAGTACGGCTGGTTGGGACTGAGCAGCCAGGTCAGCATGCTGCCGAGGATCAGGCAGGCGCCGGCGATCTCGTTGCCCACAAACATGGGTTCGGAATAGTCGGCAATCATCCGGCGGACAAAAAACTCATTGGGCCGTTCCCGTTTCATGGCCGTCACAGCCGCCGCCCCGGCGTTGTGCTCGCCGGGAGGAGGCGGCAGCTTCCGCATCCAGGGCAATATGTGACAGAGTTCAAAAACCAGGATGCCGCCCAGCCACATGCCGCTGACGCTGCCGATGACGCCGGGCAGGTTCATGGGAAGGCACACATATTGACGCAAAAACAGGGTGATGGGCACGGTGAGCAACGCGCCGAAGAAGGCCCCGGTAAGCATGTTCGCCATGCCGCCGCCGTAAAGGAGAATGACGCAGCCGGCCACGCTGACATAGGGCACAAAGGTGGGCACCCAGCCGTCCTCATTGCGCAGGCCGCCGAAAAGCAGGATGGACAGACCCAGACTGAACACGCTGGAAGCGAACACCCAGGGCCAGAGGCCCGTGCCGTAGCAGACGGGTGTGCCGGCTTTGGGGGAACGGGCCTTGTCCAGCCTGTAGGCGATAAAGGAGCCGACCGTCACGCCAAGACCGCCCAGCAGGGTCTTGTGAAAATGCGGCTCCGTGGCGTCCCCAATCATCCACAGGAACCGGTACAGGGCGCTGTGCTCAATTTCTTTCCACCAGAGCGCATAGTCAAAAAGGACGGAGGGAAGGGCTGACTGCACGGCCTTCATGAGAAAATACAGGATACAGCCGAACACAAGAACGGAGACAAAGGCTTTTGTGGGGCGTTCTTTCAGAAGAGAAGCCTGAAGTCCGGTCTGCATAAAGGTTCCTCCGGGTTACATGTTGCCTGCGGGATCTGCGGAAAGACGCGCAAAATGGCGGGGAACCCGCCGCCTCAGGCCTGCCGGACGTACAGCTTTTGCCCGTCGATGAAGGTCATGTCCACGACCACATCCCGGATCGTTTCCGGGGCAATGCTCAGAAGCGGTTCGGAGAGCACGGCGAGGTCCGCGAGCTTGCCCGTCTCCAGGCTGCCGCGCTTCTTTTCGTCAAAACTGGCATAGGCGGCGTTATAGGTGAACATCCGCAGGGCGTCGGCCACGGAGACGCGCTCGTCCGGACCGATGAGCTGGCCGGTCTGGGTTTCGCGGTTGACGGCCACATGGATGTTGAGCAGGGGGTTGGAAAAGGTCACCGGACAGTCGGAGCTTCCGGCCACGGGAATGCCCGCCTTGAGCAGGGAAGCGCTGGGGAACATGTTGCCGCCGCGCTTTTCTCCGAAGTTGCGGATATAGCCGTCCCCGAATTCATAGAGGAAGATGGGCTGGGCCGCGGGGATGACCCCGAGTTGATGAATGCGCCTGATGATCTCCGGCTTGTGCCCGACCATGGCGCAGTGTTCGATCCTGTGGCGGTGATCCTGCCTGGGGTGGGCCTTGAGGGCCTTTTCCACGGCGTCGAGGAACATGATCACGGCCTTGTCGCCCACGGCATGGGTGGTCATCTGGTAGCCGGCCTGATGGGCGCGCAGAACGATGTCGTCAATGTATTCCTGGGTCAGGCTGAGCAGGCCGTGGTTGCCGGGGGCGCTGGCGTATTCCTCCAGCGTGGCCGCCGTGGGTCCGCTGCTGCTGCCGTCAATCATGATCTTGATTGGGCCGAGCTTCAGGCGGTCGTTGCCGAAGCCGGTGTAGATGCCGGAATTGATATACAGGTTGGAAAAATTGGTGCTTTCCCCCACCAGGGCGAAGAGCATGGTGATGATCCGGGTCTTGATCCTGTCCAGTTCCACCGCCTTCTGAAAAGCCTTCATGCTGGGGGCGCCGTGGCCGCCCGCGTCGTGGCAGCAGGTGATGCCCTCTTTCAGGAGCATGCCGCTGACCACGGCCAGGGAATCCACCATCTCCTCCAGAGAGGGCTGAGCCGTGCTGAGAACCTCCATACAGGCGTTTTCAAACATGACCCCGTTGTTGACGCCGTTGCGCTGCCCCACGGGGCCGCCGGCCAGTTCCTTCAGGCCATCGTCCGCAGCTCCGGCATGGCGCAGGGCATTGGTGTTGAAGGCGGCGATGTGGCAGCAGACGCGCACGATCAGCACCTTGTGCTCCGGGGCGGCCTCGTCCAGATCAAAGCGGTCCGGATGGCGGCCTTCGGCCAGCTTGGAGTGATCATAGCCCCAGCCGCGAATCCAGCCGCCCTTGGGCGTGATCCTGGCCCGGGCGGCGATGAGGGCCTTGATGTCCTCAATGGATTTGACTCCCGGAGAGCGGCAGTCCACCCCCAGCTCGTTGCCGCCGCGCACCAGGATATGCTCGTGGACGTCCGTGAATCCGGGAATCAGGCTCCTGCCCTTCAAATCAATGACCTCGGCGCCTTCCTGAAAAGACTTGGCCTCCGCGTTGCTGCCGACAAAGACAATGGCGTTGTCTTTCACCGCCAAAGCTTCGGCAATGTCGTTTCTGCGGTTGACTGTGATGACCTGGCCGTTGGTAAAAACCGTGTCAGCCCGAGAACCCATAGAGCCTCCTTATATTTTTGCGGTGGAGCGGAAATCCGCGGAGAGGGTTGCAAAAAGCGTTCCTGCATCCTTGTGTTTCAATTCACAGCCGGCTTCATCCGCCGACTGGCTCCCTCCCGGCGGACGGGAGCCGGGCGGATTGCCCTTCCCTTCCGGAAGGAGCCGCCAAAAAGGTATGCCCGGCCAGGCCCGGGCATCAAGCTGGAGTCCCCCTGAAGGGAGAGTCTGCGGACCAGAAAGGAAGTTGCCCAGGCCCTTTTAATGCATTTAGGCATGTTTTTCGAGCTGTTCAGCAAAAAATGCATTGCTTTTTGTCGTCAGGAAATATTCCCTGTCCAGCTGGGCCGGTTCTCGCCAACGCGCGGCAATTCTTCCCCGCCAAATCCCCAGCGAAGGAGCTTTCTCCGAAAAATTTCCTGACGATATATTTCCGCCCGCCCAGGCCCTCCCTTAGCGCGGATCTCCCTAATCCACAGGCAGATTCCCGTTTTCCGGGCAAAGGAGCCGGCGCTTTCCGGGCCCCGGCGGGACAGGCCGCGCATGACCAATCTGCATTACCCGAAGAGGCGCATGAGGAAAAAAGAGAAAAGTGTCGGCCAAAACTACAGTCTTTCGTTACGGGGATCCCTGAAGAGATCTTTGCCTTTTCCGCTCAAGAGTGTCGTTTGCCGGCGCAGGGCCTGCGCCTGGCGACAACCCAGGGCAAGGATTTGCGGGCGAATCCTGGCGCGGGGCGCGCCCATTTCCTTGGCGCGCCGCTCCCGGATACGTCTCCGGCCTTTTTCCGGAGCATTTCCCGTAAGGAAACAGGCTTGAAAATTTTTTTGATTGACTGGGGGGAAAAACAGGCTATAACGGAAGATGAGCAAAAACGCGCGCCCGGCGCGGCGGGCGGAATCTGGCACGGCGTATGCAAAAAGGAGCGCCAGTCCGGTTGCCGCGCGAAAATGTCGTTTCATCCGACAGAAAATACGCCTGGCAGACGGTTGCCGACCGCCCGGCAGGCCGCTTCCCGCCTCTTTCCGGGCGGGACGGATCGCCGGCCGGGGCGCGGGCGAAAGAAAAACGGCTCCTGTTTGTGGCTAAAAGCACAATTGATTACTGGATTTATCGGAAAATACAAATTTGCGCGGAAATCAATACCCATCGGCCGGAAAGCACGTTTTTCGGCCGGCGATCCCGGGTAAAAAAGTTTACTTTTCAGCGCAATCAGCAAATTGAGGAGGAGGCATGAAACTACTGGACGGAGTCACCGTGCTGGATCTGACACAGGCCTACAGCGGCCCTTTCTGCACCATGCACCTCGCGGATCACGGCGCGAAGGTCATCAAGCTGGAGCGTCCTCCCCACGGGGATCAAACCCGGAGCTGGGGGCCGTTCAAAAACGGCGCCAGCGCCTATTACGCCCTGATCAACCGCAATAAACTGGGCATGACCCTGGATCTCAACGGGGACAAAGGCCGGGAAGTCTTTCTCCAACTGGTGGCCAAGGCCGATGTGGTTGTGGAAAATTTCCGCGTGGGCACCATGGAAAAGCTGGGTCTTGGCTATGACAGTCTCAAAAAGGTCAACCCGCGGATCATCTATGCCTCCATTTCCGGCTTCGGCCTGGAGGGCCCCCTGTCCAAACGCCCGGCCTACGACATCGTGGCCCAGGGCATGAGCGGGATCATGAGCATCACCGGTTTCCCGGACAAGGGTCCCACCAAGGTCGGGCCTTCCCTGGGCGACAGCTATACCGGCTCCTACCTGACCATGGGCATCGCCATGGCCCTGTTCAACCGGGAACGGAGCGGCCAGGGGCACCGCCTGGACGTGGCCATGCTGGACACCTTGTTCCACAACCTGGAAAACGCCGTTGTCTCCTATACGGTGGAAGGCGTCACCCCCGGGCAGATGGGGAATATAGACCCGGCCATCGCCCCCTTTGACACCTTTGAGGCCAGGGACGGGGTCTTCGTCATGGGCGTGGGCACGGACAAGATGTGGCGGGAGGTCTGCGCCGCCATGGGCAGGCCGGATCTGGCCGAGGACCCCCGCTACCGCACCAACGCCGAGCGGTGCGCGAATTATCTGCCCGGCCTGCGCCGGGAGATCCTGGAATGGACAAGCACGAAAACCGTCGCGGAGATGGAGGAAATCCTCGTCGGCGCCGGCATCCCCTTTGGCCCGGTCCTGAATGTCGCCCAGGCGACGGAGCATCCGCAGATCGCCGCCCGGAACATGATCCAGGAAGTGGACGACCCGCTCCTGGGCAAGGTGCGCCTGTGCGGCATCCCCATCAAGGCCCGGGGCATCTCCGACAAGATTGAGCGCCCGGCCCCCGGACTCGGCCAGCACAACGAGGAAATCCTCCGCGATCTGCTCGG
>JAISNZ010000018.1 GCA_031275955.1 Desulfovibrio sp.
AGCGCCCTTGCCTTTCCCCATCCTGACTTCCAAGGGCTTGGAGGTGTAGGAATGGTCGGGAAAAACGCGGATCCAGACCTTGCCGCCGCGCCTGATGTGGCGCATCATGGCGATCCGGGCCGCCTCAATCTGCTGGTTGGTCAGCTTGCCGTGTTCCAGGGCCTTCAGGGCGAAATCGCCGAAGGCGATATCCGCGCCCCTCGTGGCCGGGCCCTTGATGCGGCCCTTTTGCAGCTTGCGAAATTTTGTTCTGGCAGGACTAAGCATGGTGCGCGACCTCGGTATCAAGAATTTCGCCCTTGAAAATCCAGACCTTGACCCCGATAACGCCGTAGGTGGTCTTGGCCTCGGCATAGCCGTAGTCAATATCGGCCCGAAGGGTCTGCAGGGGCACCCGCCCGTCGCGGTACCACTCGCTGCGGGCGATTTCCGCGCCCGCCAGCCGTCCGGCGCAGCCGATCTTTATGCCCTCGGCCCCGAATTTGCGGGCCATGGACACCGTGCGTTTCATGGCCCGGCGGAAGGCCACGCGGCGCTCAAGCTGCTGGGCCACGTTTTCCGCCACAAGCTGGGCATCGACTTCCGGGCGGCGGATCTCGTTGACCTCAATGGCGAATTCGCGGCTGAACCTCTTTTTCAGATCCGCGCGCAATTTTTCAATCTCCACTCCCTTCCGGCCGATGACAATGCCCGGACGGGCAGTGGAAAGGATCAGCCGCACCTTGTCGCCGGGACGTTCGATTTCCAGCCTGGAAATGCCCGCGGAGTAAAGCAGTTTCTTGACATGCTCGCGGATGGAGTGATCTTCATAGACGAAGGCAGGATACTCCTTTTTGCTGTACCAGCGGGACTGCCAGTTCTTGTTGTATCCGAGCCGGAATCCGAAGGGATTTACTTTTTGACCCATAGCGTTTTAGTCCTCGGCAAGAATGACGGTTATATGGCTGGTGCGCTTCTTGATCTGGGTGGCGCGGCCCTGGGCGCGGGGCAGAAAGCGTTTCCAGCTCGGGCCCTCGTTGACAATAACCCGCTTGACGTACAGATTGTCCGCATCCGCGGCGTATTCCTCGGCATTGCACAAGGCGGAGTAGAGAACCTGGCGGATAATGCCCCCGGCCTTCTGCGGGGTGAAGCGCAGAATATCCAGGGCCTTTTCCGCCGGACACCCCACCACGTTGGCCGCCACCAGACGGGCCTTGCGCGGCGAGACCCGCACGGCTTTCAGCGTCGCTTTTGCTTCCATGCCCCCTCCCTACTTCCTGGCCTTGGTCTTCCTGTCCGCGGCATGGCCGTGGAAGACGCGGGTGGCGGAAAATTCGCCCAGCTTGTGCCCCACCATATTTTCGGTGACAAAGACGGGAATGAATTTCTTGCCGTTATGCACGGCAAAGGTCAGCCCCACCATCTCCGGCAGGACGGTGGACCGGCGCGACCAGGTTTTGATCACGCGGCGATCATTGTTGGCTGTGGCCGCCTCCACCTTCCGGAACAGATGGTCGTCGATATAGGGACCTTTTTTCAGCGATCTCGGCATTGGGCACTCCTACCTACTTCCGCCGGGTTATAATCAGCTTGGAAGACGCTTTTTTCCGATCCCGGGTCTTGTAGCCCTTTGTGGGCACACCCCAGGGGGTTACCGGGTGGCGGCCGCCCGAACTCCTGCCTTCGCCGCCGCCCAGGGGGTGATCGACAGGATTCATAGCCACGCCGCGCACCTTGGGCCTCCGGCCCAGCCAGCGGTTGCGGCCGGCCTTGCCCAGGGAAATATTCTCATGCTGGATATTGCCCACCTGGCCCACAGAGGCCCTGCCCGCGGCCAGCACCTTGCGCACTTCGCCCGAAGGCATGCGCAAAAGGACGTACTTGCCCTCTTTGGCGATGAGCTGGGCGTAGGCCCCGGCGGAACGGCAGAACTGCCCGCCCTTGCCGGGGTGGAGCTCCACGTTGTGCACGAGGGTGCCCACGGGAATGCGCGCCAGGGGCAGGGCGTTGCCGGGCTTGATGTCCGCCCCGTCGCCGGCTACGATGGCATCGCCGACCTTGAGGCCGACCGGGGCCAGAATGTACCTCTTCTCGCCGTCGGCATAGCGCAGGAGAGCGATGCGCGCCGTGCGGTTGGGATCGTATTCGATGCCCAGCACGCGGGCGGCCACGTCCAGCTTGTCGCGCCGGAAATCGATCATGCGGTACAGGCGCTTGTGCCCGCCGCCGCGGCGGCGGCTGGTGATGCGGCCGTTATTGTTGCGCCCGGCCTTGCGGGGAAGCCCGGAAACAAGCGAACGCTCCGGACGCGCCGCCGTGAGGTCCTCAAAGGAGGAAACCGTCTGGAAACGGCGCCCGGCGGAGGTGGGTTTCAGCTTACGGATGGACATGCCTTACACTCCCTCGAAAAACTCGATCTTGCTGCCGGCGGCCAGGGTGACGTAGGCCTTCTTGCTGCCGGGCGTCAGGCCGCGCTGGCGCTTGCGGCCCCGGCTGAAAATCCGGGAACGGGGCTTTTTCACCACAACGTTCACAGCCTCCACCGTGACGGCGAAGGCGTCCTCGACAGCCTTGCGGATCTGAAATTTGTTGGCCTTCCTGTCGACAAAGAAGGCCACCTTGGTACGCCCTTCTTTATCGGCCGTTTCCTTCAGAAAAGTCCCCTTTTCGGAAACCAGGGGACGGAGGAGAATCCGGGAATAGTCCATGCTGACCTCTCAGGCGGAAAGCCGCGCCACAACGCGCTCCAGGGCGTCTTCAAGCACAACCAGATGGGGATGGTTGAGGACTTCGTAAACATTCAACTGATCCGGGGTGCAGAGCCGGAAACCGGGAAGGTTGCGGGCGCTCCGGGTCAGGGCCTCATCCTCGCCGCTGGTCACCAGCAGGGTCTTGCCGAGCCCCAGCGCCTCCCGCACCCTGGCCGCGTGCCTTGTCCTGGCTTCGGGCAGGACGATCTCCTTGAGAACCAGAAGCCCGCCCGCGGCCAAACGGGCGGAAAGGGCCATCTTGAGGGCCAGACGCCGGATCTTCTTGTTCACCTTGAAGGAATAATCGCGCGGCTGCGGGCCGAAAACAACGGCCCCCCCCCTCCAGACCGGGGAGATGCCGGAGCCCGAACGCGCGCGGCCGGTGCCCTTCTGGCGCCAGGGTTTGGCCCCGCCGCCCTTCATCCGGGAACGGGTAAGGGTGGAATGGGTCCCCGCCCGCCATTCGGCGCGCGCGGCGCGCACCACCAGGTTGAGGATCTCGGGCCGCACCGGCACTTCAAAAATTTCAGGGGCAAGGGTGACGCTGCCGGTCTGCCGCTTTTCCTGATCGTATACGCTGACCTCTGCCATGAGCTTCACCCCCCTACTGCTTGCGCACCAGGACCAGACCCAGCCGGGGGCCGGGCACGGCGCCCCTGAGCAGGATCACGTTCTCGTCCGGGCGGACGGCGACAACCTGAAGGCTCTGGGCCGTCACCCGCCTCGCCCCCAGGCGCCCGGCCATTTTCTTGCCTTTCCAGACCTTGCCGGGCTCGGTGTTATTGCCGATGCCGCCCGCGTTGCGATGGACCTTTTCCGCCCCGTGAGTGGCGTTCGCTCCCCGGAAATTCCAGCGTTTCATAACGCCGGCCGTTCCCTTGCCGATGCTCCGGCCCGTCACCTTGACAAATTCGCCGGGCGCAAAGACCGTGGCGTCCAGGACGTCCCCCACGGCGTAAGAAGAAGGGCCTTCCAGGCGAATTTCCCGCAAATGGCGGAAATACCCCTGGCCGGCTTTTTCGAAATGCCCCGCAAGGGGCCTGGTGACACGCTTTTTACTGTCCTGGCCGAAAGCGAGCTGCAGGGCGTGGTATCCGTCCTTCCCGGCGTCTTTCACCTGGATGACGGGACAGGGACCCGCCTGGATCACCGTGACCGCGACGGCGCTGCCGTCGCTGGCGAAGATCCGGGTCATGCCGAGCTTGCGGCCCAAGATTCCCATTTTTTCCGCCATGACATCCCCGCTCCTAGAGCTTGATTTCCACGTCGACTCCCGCGGGCAGGGAAAGCCTGCCCAGGGCGTCCACAGTTTGCTGGGTGGGCTCAAGAATGTCCACCAGCCGCTTGTGAACGCGCATCTCAAACTGCTCCCGGGACTTCTTGTCCACATGGACGCTACGGTTCACGGTATATTTATGGATATTCGTGGGCAGGGGAATGGGCCCCGCTATGCCGGCGCCGGTATTGCGGGCCGTGTCCACAATCTCCGAAACAGCTTTGTCCAGAATGCGGTAATCATACGCCCTGAGCTTGATCCTGATGCGATCGCTGCTGACTGTCGTCATCGTCTCCACTCCGTCATAAAAGAAAAAAGGCTGACTTTAACGATCCCTTTCCTGTCCACGCGATCGCCCGCCCAAGGTCAGCCCGCTCCGGAACGGATTCCGGCGCACGGATCCGCAAGGCCCCGGGCGAGACAAACCGCCTTGCCCGGACGGCGCCGGCCCTGAAAACAGGAGCCGGTACAGCGCCGCAAAACCCAAAACGCGGGCCCGCAACTATCAAACCTGATTGGCGTAGTACAACCAAGCGCGTTGAGAGCGGACTTGATCCGCCCTGTCCGCCCCGGTGGGGGGAGGAAACACCGGACGCCGGCAAGCGCCGCCGCGAAGCGGCCGCCTCCCAGGAGCGGGCAAAAAGCCGCGATCCGGACTCCGGCCGTCAGCGCGAAGGGTGTTCTTACACCCCCGCAAGCCGGGGGTCAAGTCTTTTTGTAAATTTTTTTGCCCCCCGCCGGCCGGAATCCGTCCCGCCCTCTTGACCGCGTTCTTCCTCCGGGGTATGACGAAATGGACGCAACTTGCGGGAAAATCCGGATGAGGGCGGTTCCAGGAGCGATGGAGATCGCTTCTGTTTTTTTCTTCCCCCTCCTCCCCCCCGCAAAAAGTCTTCGGAAAAGGAACTGTCATGGAACGCATCCCCATTTCGGCGGAAGGCTACGCCTGCGTGAAGGCGGAACTGGAACGGCTGAAAAGCGAACGCCCCGCCGTCATTGAGGCCATCCGCGAGGCCCGCGAAGAGGGCGACCTCAGCGAAAACGCCGGCTACGACGCCACCAGGGAACGCCAGAGCCTGCTGGAAGCCAGGATCGCCTATATCGAATCCCGGATGCCCTGGTATAACGTGGTGAATCTTTCCTCCATGGGCGGCGACAAGGTCATTTTCGGCGCCACGGTGCGCCTCGCCGATCTTGATACGGGAAAGGAACGCCTGTATACTCTCCTGGGCCCGGATGAAACCGATTTCGTCCCCAGGGACAAAGGGGCCGTTTCCGTATATTCTCCTGTGGGCCGCGCCCTGCTCGGCAAGGAGGTTGGCGACGAAATCTCTGTAGATGCCCCGCGCGGAAAGATCCACTACGAGATCATCGAGATCCTTTTTCAGGATCCGATCGTCAAGCCCAGGTGATCTTTCCGGGCGCTTTCCCTTTGGAGGCGCCCCTTGCGCGCTTTTTTCCTTAATCTCGCTTTTGACTGGAGGACTCCATGTCTCAGACCCTTGATGTGTTCAAATGTGAAGAATGCGGCAATCTCCTTGAGCTTCTGCATGTCGGCGGCGGTCCCCTGACCTGCTGCGGCCAGCCCATGAAACTGATGAAAGAAGGCACCACGGACGGCGCCAGGGAAAAACATGTCCCGGTGGTGGAAAAGACAGCCGGCGGCTACAAGGTCAAGGTCGGTTCCGTGCCCCATCCCATGGAAGAGAAGCATTTCATCCAATGGATCGAACTTGTCGCGGACGGCGTGTCCTACACCCGCTTCCTCAAGCCGGGCGCCCCGGCCGAAGCCGAGTTCGCCCTCACGGCCGGCGCGGTCTACGCGCGTGAATACTGTAACCTGCATGGACACTGGAAGTCCTGAAGAGAGTCCGCCATGAAAAAACATGTCTGCAGCCTTTGCGGCTATGTATACGATCCGGCCCAGGGCGATCCGGACGGCGGCATCGCCCCCGGCACAGCCTTCAACTCCCTGCCCGGTTCCTGGGTCTGCCCCGTCTGCGGCGCCTCCAAGGCGGATTTCAAACCGGCCTAGCCTGTTCCTGAGGGGGGGCACCGCCCCCTCCAGGCTCCCCAGGCAGGGGCGGGATATCCCGGCGCTCCCGTCAGGGGGCGCGAAGCGCCATGACAGCGCCGAGGGGTCCGGAGAGGTTTCAAACCATAAAGGAAATTTTGATGCAACCCCTGTCCATCGCCAACGACGTCTTCTGGCTGGGAGACATCGACTTTGAAAGTCGCGACTTCCACGGGTACTCCCGCTCTCCTCTCGGCACCACATACAACGCCTACCTGATCAAAGACGAAAAAAACGCCCTCTTTGACACGGTCAAAGAGGGCCACGGCCCCATCCTGCTGGAGAAGCTGCGTCAGGTCCTGCCCCCGGAAAAGGTGGATTATATTGTCGTCAATCACCTGGAACCGGATCATTCCGGCGCCCTCCCCCTGCTCATGGAGGCCTGCCGGCCCGAGGCCCTGATCTGTTCCCCCCTGGGGAAAAAATCCCTGGAAGGCCACTTCGGCAGCCGGGACTGGCCCGTGCGCGTCGTCACCTCCGGAGAGACCCTCTCCCTGGGCGGACGCAGCGTCCGCTTCATTGAAGCCCGGATGCTGCACTGGCCGGACAGCATGTTTTCCTATATTCCCGAGGAAAAACTGCTCATCTCCAACGACGCCTTCGGCCAGAACATCGCCTCCACCGCCCGCTTCGCCGACGAGGTGGAACCAGCCCTGCTCCGGAAATCCCTGTCCGAGTATTACCACAACATCATCCTGCCGTACTCGGCCCAGGTGCTGAAAATTCTGGACGCCATCGCCGGACAGGGCCTGTCCGTGGAGATCCTCGCCCCGGATCACGGCCTCATCTTCCGCAGGCCCCAGGATGTCGCCTCCACCCTGGAGGCTTACCGGGACTTTGCCCTGCAGCGGCCGCGCAAGCGGGCCCTGATCATTTACGATACCATGTGGCGGAGCACGGAGCGCATGGCCCACGCCCTCTGCCGGGGCCTTGCCGACAACGGCGTGGAAACCGTCGTCCTCAACCTCAAGCAGAACCACCACAGCGCCGTCATGACGGAACTGGCCGCCTGCGGCCTTCTGGCCGTGGGGTCCCCCACCCACAACAACGGCATCCTTCCCCTTGTCGCCGCCAGCCTGACCTATCTCAAGGGCCTGCGGCCCAAAAACAGGATCGGCGCGGCCTTCGGCTCCTACGGCTGGTCCGGCGAAAACACGAAAATCCTCGGCGAATACCTAAGCGCCATGGATATGCCCCAACCCGTGGACCCCCTCAAGTGCCCCTTCGTCCCGGACGCCGCCGTCCTGAACGCCTGCGAGGCCATGGGGGCGTCCCTCGCGGCCGCCCTGGAAAAACATTGCGCCGCCGCCTGTTCCTAGCTTGACATGCGCCCTGCCCTGAACTATGTACATCCGCTTCGGCGGACAAAATCCTCCATCCCCCTTACCGGAGAAGCATAATGCCCACCATTAACCAGCTCATCCGCAAAGAGCGCGCGGCCATCCTCAAGCGGAAGAAGACCCCCGCCCTCCAGGCCTGCCCGCAACGGCGCGGCGTATGCACCCGCGTGTACACCACCACGCCCAAGAAGCCCAACTCGGCCCTGCGCAAGGTCGCCCGCGTGCGGCTGACCAACGGCATGGAGGTTACCGCCTATATCCCCGGCGAAGGGCATAACCTGCAGGAACACTCCGTGGTCATGATCCGGGGCGGCCGGGTCAAGGATCTGCCCGGCGTCCGCTACCATATTGTCCGCGGGACCCTGGATACCGCCGGCGTTTCCGACCGCCGCAAAAGCCGGTCCAAATACGGCGCCAAGCGTCCCAAATAAGGAGCCCCCCATGCCGCGCAAAGGCCCCATTCCCAAAAGAGAAGTGCTGCCCGATCCCGTCTACAACAGCCGCCTGGCCGCCCGCTTTATCAACCGCCTCATGTACAACGGCAAAAAGGGCGTGGCGGAAAAGATCTTTTACGCCGCCCTGACCCGTCTGGGCGAAAAAGCCGGCGAAGATCCCCTGCGCGCCTTTGAACGGGCGCTGGAAAACGTCAAGCCCCATCTGGAGGTCAAGGCCCGCCGCGTGGGCGGCGCCACCTATCAGGTGCCCATGGAAGTGCGCCCCGACAGACAACTCTCCCTCTCCATCCGCTGGCTCATCAACTATGCCCGCGCCCGCGGCGAAAAAGGCATGATCGGCAAGCTTACGGCCGAATTTCTGGACGCCTTCAACAGCAGGGGCGGCGCGGTGAAAAAGCGGGAAGACACCCACAGGATGGCCGAGGCCAACAAAGCCTTCGCCCACTACCGCTGGTAGGAGTTCCCCGTGCCGCGACAGACGCCCCTTACCATGCAGCGCAACTTCGGCATCATGGCCCACATTGACGCCGGAAAAACCACCGTCACCGAACGCATCCTGTACTACACGGGCGTTTCGCACAAACTGGGGGAAACCCACGAAGGCGCGGCCACCATGGACTGGATGGCCCAGGAGCAGGAGCGCGGCATCACCATCACCTCCGCCGCCACCACCTGTTTCTGGCGGGATCACCGCCTGAACATCATCGACACCCCGGGACACGTGGACTTTACGATGGAGGTGGAGCGCTCCCTGCGCGTTCTGGACGGCGCCGTGGCCGTCTTCGACGCCGTGGCCGGCGTGGAGCCGCAATCCGAAACCGTCTGGCGCCAGGCCAACCGCTACGGGGTGCCCCGGATCTGTTTCGTCAACAAGATGGACAGGACGGGAGCCAACTTCGGCCGGTGCGTGGCCATGATCCGCGATCGCCTGAAGGCCAGGCCCGTGCCGCTCCAGATTCCCATCGGCAAGGAAGACAAGTTTGAAGGCGTGGTCGACCTCATCGCCGGAAAGGCCGTTATTTTCGACAAGGCGACCAAGGGCGTGGAATTTTCCGTTTCCGACATCCCCCCCTCCCTGCGGGATGAATACGCGGCCATGCATTCCGCCCTTCTGGACGCCGTGGCCGAGGAGGACGAGGTCCTCCTGGAAAAATACCTCTCCGGGGAGGCCCTGAGCCCGGACGAAATCCGTTCCTGCATCCGCAAGGCCACCATTGCCCAGAATATCGTTCCGGTCCTCTGCGGCTCCGCCTTCCGCAACATGGGCGTGCAGCCCCTTCTGGACGCCGTGGTCCTCTACCTGCCCTCTCCCCTGGACATCCCGCAGATGCAGGGCGCCGACCCGGATAACGAGAAAGAAACGATCCTCTGCCGGAGCGACGACAGTGAGCCCCTGGCGGGCCTTGTCTTCAAACTCTTCTCCGATCCCTACATCGGCCACCTTTCCTTCTTCCGCCTCTATTCCGGCGTCATCGAGTCCGGCCAGACCGTCCTCAACGCCAATACCGGCAAAAAGGAGCGCATCGGCCGCATACTGCAGATGCACGCCAACAAGCGCGAAGAAATCAAATGGGCCGGCGCCGGAGACATCGTCGCCCTTGTGGGCCTCAAACAGGTCTCCACCGGCGACACCATCTGCGATCCCTCGCGCCCCGTGCGCCTGGAATCCCTGGACATTCCGGAGCCGGTCATCGAGGTGGCCATTGAGCCCAAAACCAAGGGCGACCGCGACGCCCTCTCCGCCGCCCTGAACAAGCTGGCCAAGGAAGACCCCTCCTTCCGCGTCAAGGGCGACGAGGAAACCGGCCAGACCCTCATCGCCGGCATGGGAGAGTTGCATCTGGAGATCATTGTCGACCGCCTGACCCGCGAATTCAACGTCAACGCGAATGTGGGCAAACCCCAGGTGGCCTACCGGGAAACCATTTCCCGGCCTTCCCGCTCGGACATGAAACACGTCAAGCAGTCCGGCGGCCGCGGCCAGTACGGCCATGTGGTCATAGAAATCGAACCCTCGCCGGAAAACGGCTATGAATTCGTCAACAGCATCACCGGCGGCGTGATCCCCAAGGAATACATCCCCCCTGTGGACAAGGGCATCCAGGACGCGCTTAAAAGCGGCATCCTGGCCGGATTCCCCACGGTGGACGTCAAGGTCAATCTGGTCTTCGGCTCCTTCCATGACGTGGATTCCTCGGAACAAGCCTTCTATGTGGCGGGGTCCATGGCCATCAAGGACGCCCTGTCCAAGGCCGGCCCCCTGCTTCTGGAACCCATCATGGATGTGGAGGTCGTCACCCCCGATGACTATGTGGGCGAGGTCATGGGCGATCTCAACAGCCGCCGCGGCCGCGTCCAGAACATGGAAGCGCGGGTGGGTTCGCAGTCCGTCCGCGCCCTGGTCCCCCTCTCCGCGATGTTCGGCTATGCCACCGATCTGCGCTCCCGCACCCAGGGGCGCGCCACCTTTACCATGCAATTCCACCACTACGAGCGGGTGCCCCAGCAACTGGCCGACGAAATCATCAGGAAAAAGGGCTGAAGCGGCTCCGCCAGGCGGCGCGTGAACAGTCCGGATCCTCGCCCGGCAGGCCCGCATGGCTGCGAAGCGGTTCCGCCGGGAAAGGCGACGCGTGAACAGACCGGAAAAGGCGACCGCGGCGGAAAGCGCGCCGCGGAAAAATACCTTCATCAACTCCCTGACCCTGGGCGCCGAGGTGGCGGACATCTTTCTGCTGGCCGAGGCCCAGCAGTTGCAGGCCCGCAACGGCCCTTACTGGCGTCTGGTCTTCCGCGACGCCGGCGGGAGCATCGGCGGCAAGATCTGGCATCCGCAGAGTCTGGCCTTTCCCGAACTTGCCGCGGGCGCTCTGGTCTTCGTCCAGGCCCGCGTTTCCCGCTACCGCGAAAAACTTGAACTGAACATCGACGCCCTGCGCGTCCTAGACGAAGAGGAGTCCGGCGCCCTCTCCCTGGCGGACTTCCTGCCGGCCAGTCCCCGCGACCCCGGGGCCATGCTGGAGGAACTGGCCGATCTCGGAGATCGCGTGCTTCACCATGAGCCCTGGCGGGCCTTTTTCCGCTCCCTCCTGGCGGACGAAGAACTCCGGAGCTCCCTGCTGGCGGCCCCGGCCGCCAAATTCCTGCACCACGCCTATGCCGGCGGTCTTCTGGAGCATACCCTGTCCGTGGCCCGTCTCTGCCTCGCCCTGGCGGATCTCTATCCCCGGCTGGATCGCCAGATCCTCTTCGCGGGAGCCGTCTGCCACGACATCGGCAAAACGGAGGAAATCTCCTCCGGCCTGAACTCGGACTATACCCGGGCCGGGCGCCTGCTCGGCCATATCGCCCTGGGCCTGGACAGGCTGGCCCCCTTTCTGGCCGCTTCCGGCCTGGAACCGCCCCTTGTCGAGCATTTCCGCCACCTCATCCTCAGCCACCACGGGGCGCGCGAATTCGGCTCTCCCGTCCTGCCGGCCACAGCCGAGGCCCTGGCCCTGCACTACGCGGACAATATCGACGCCAAACTGCACCAGACCGATACCGCCCTGGCCGGCCTGGGGCCGGAGGAATCCGGCTGGTCCTCTTTCGTTCCCGGCCTGGACCGATTCCTGTTCCGCGCCCCCAGGACGCCGGAGGCCGGCCCCCTTTCCTCCCAGGCTCCTTCCCCCGCCCCCATCTCCGGCCCGCCGCTCCCCGCCCCGGAGGCCGGAAGCTCCGCCCCGCCGGACCCATCTCCCGCCGCTGCGGAGGCCCCCAGGGCCGCCCTGCTCCAACCCCTGCCCCTGCAATGTTCATTACCTTCGAAGGAATAGAAGGCGCCGGCAAGGGCACGGCCATGGAACGGACCAGCCAATGGCTGGACCGGCAGGGCCGAAGGACGCGCCTTACCCGCGAACCCGGCGGCAGCGCCCTGGGCCGGGAACTGCGCGCCCTTCTGCTCGACAGGGAACAGAGCATTGAACCCGAGGCCGAACTTTTCCTCTACCTGGCGGACCGCGCCCAACACGTCCGCCAGATCATCCGGCCGGCCCTGGCCCGGGGCGAAACCGTCCTCTCCGACCGCTACGCCGATTCCACCCTCGTCTACCAAGGCTATGGACGCGGCCTGGACATGGCCGCCCTCATCACCCTCCAGACTCTGGCCTCCGGAGACCTCTGGCCCGACCTGACCTTCCTTCTGGATCTCCCCCCGGAAACAGGGCTGGAACGCGCCCGCGCCCGCAACAAGGCCCTTGGCCTGGAAAGGCGCGAAGGCCGCTTCGAGGCGGAAGACCTGGCCTTTCACCGGCGCATCCGCCAGGGCTACCTCGCCCTGGCCGCGCAACACCCCCGCTTCCGGATTATTGACGCCGGCCGCTCCCCCGAGGCCGTTTTTCAGGATATCCGCCTGATTCTTGAACCCCTGATCCTGCTTTACTGATATCTGCGTTAGAGCAATTTCAGAATGAAATTGCTCTGGCGACCGCGTGAGCGGACGCCCGCCGCGAAGGCGCAAGCGCAATTTATTTGCGCGGTTAAGCGCCGGAGCGGGCGTAACCAAAAGAAAACTTGATGGGTAA
>JAISNZ010000037.1 GCA_031275955.1 Desulfovibrio sp.
TGCAGCCCCTCCGCGGCCAGACGCTCGGCCAGATAATCCCGGGCCACCTCCGCAACCAGACCTATTTTCACGGCCTTCTGCGCTTCCCTTGTCGCCAGATAGGTTTGCCGGGCCGACTCGCTCAGGTTTTTCAGCCGCCCGAACAGATCCAGGTCAAAGCTCGCCTTTCCCGCGGCTTCATAGTTCTCGGTTTCGGACGGAGGCTGGAATTTTCCGGAATAGGCGCCGGACCCCTCCGCATTCAGGAGCAAAAGCCGTTCCGCCCTTTGCAGGCCATAGCGCGCCCGGGCCTCGGCCACGGCAAGGGCCGCCAGCCGCAGATCCCTGTTCTGCTCCAGGCTGAGGGCAATCAGTTCGTGCAGGCGCGGATCTTTGAAAAATTCGCGCCAGCCCGTGCGGTATTGGGCCTCCCCCAGGTCTTCAGCCCCGGCCTCGGTCACAAGGGGGGGCACGGGGGCCTCGGGCCGGACATGGGCCGGAGCCAGGGAACAGGCCGGCAGGGCAAGGAGAAGCGCCGCCGCCGCGCGGAGGGGAAAGGGCAGGGACATGGGGACACCCCCTTGCGGAAATCCATGGGATAAGGGAAGCGCTGATTTATCGGGGCTCCGCCCCGACCCCCTATTTCGTATTCCATTGAAATACTTAACGGGGGTGCAGGGGCATCCTGCCCCTGCTGGGGGAGTTTGAGGGGGCAAAGCCCCCTCAAAGGGAATAAATCAGTGTTTCCTAAGGTCTCCGCGCCGCCCGCGGGCGGAGGCGAAGACGGTTCCTTGAGAACCGGATCAGATCAGATCAGAGGGGGGACTGGGGAGGGCGGAACAGTGAGTCCGGGCGCAGGGAAAGGAAAAGAACGAGCCCCTGCGGGGAAACCCGGGCAAAGCGGGAGGGAGGGGCCGGCTGCTGCACCAGGAGCAGAACGGCCGGGGAAGGCTGGCAACAGGTCGGCGTCAGGTTCTGGTCATCTTGGTCCGAGCAGGGGGAACCCTGCGCGGACATCTGCCCGGAAAGCGCGTCCGCCTGGACATGACCAGCATGGTGTCCCGCCGGCTCCGCGCGCGGGGAACACTCCTGCAGAGAAAGGCAGGGGGAAAGCATGCCCGGCTGTACCCAGCCGAGACAGAGAACAGCCGCCAGCATGACGGCCAGCGCCCTTTTGACCTTGCTTCCAAGCCTCATGAGGGGAATCTGTCATGGATCGCGATGCCCGTCAAGTGTCGCGAGCACATGTGTCGCGAGCACATGATGTCGCCAGCACATGATGTCGCCAGCGCATGATCTGACCGGTATAGGCAGCAAATGAATTGCCACGGTATTTCATGTGGGCGGGACGGAGTCCCGCTTGGGCTTCCCGAAAAGCGGATCAACGCAGCCGTTGCGGACAAAGGCTTCCTCCCTGGCCCGGCAGGTGGGGCAGACGCGGCAGGGGGCATCGGTTCCCGCATAACAGGATCGGGTCAGGGCATAAGGGACGGAACATTCCATTCCCCGGCGCACCACCTCCGCCTTGGACAGGGAGACAAAGGGGGCGATGACCTCAACCCTCCCCAGGGAGGAGAGCAGGATGGTCCGCCGGACGGAGTCCACATATTCGGGGCGGCAATCGGGGTAGACGGCGTGATCGCCCCCGTGAACCCCAATGGCCACATATACCTTTTCCTCCCCGGTCGATTCCGCCAGAGCGGCAAGGGCGGCGAGAAAGATGGTGTTGCGGCCGGGGATAACTGTCTTCCGGAGATTTTCCTCGTCATAGCCTTCCCGGGGGATTTCCCCTCCCCCAAGGAGCAGGTGGGATCGCAGGCCGGCGAAGAGGCCGGAGGCATCCACGCAGGCCGGTTGTCTGCCGGAATAATGGAAGGCGACCCGTCCGGCGGCCTCCCGCTCCATGGCATTGTGTTTTGACGGGTAGAGAAAGAACACGGGCCGGACATCCATCTTCCCGGCGAGAAGAACGGCGTAAAGAGTCGTGGAATCAATTCCTCCCGACAGGGAAAGAAAAACTGTTTTCCCTTCCATTCCCGGATTTCTCCTCCCGCGCCGCGAACCAGGCATTCCCCGGCGCGAATCGCGGCGGGAAGACCGTCTTCTCCCTGCCTACCAGAACTGTTTTCCCGCCGCAAATGGTTTGTCCCCCGCCGGCGTCTTTGCCCGGGCGAAAAGGAATTTACCCGGAATGGGAAAGGGGATATGGGCAGAGACATGCAGTTGACCCGACGCGCCGCCGTCTTCCTGTTTGCCGTCGTCATTCTGGTCTGGGGCATCAACTGGACGGTGGTCAAACTCATTGTTCTGGACATTCCGCCCATCTGGTCCGCCGCCCTCCGTTCCCTCATCGCCTGCCTCACCGTGTTCCTTGTCCAATGCGCCACAAACCAGTTTGTCCTGCCCCGCAAAGAGGATGTTTCCATCATCCTGGTCATCGGCTTCCTCAACATGACCCTCTGTCCCGCCTTCATGGCCGCGGGCGTCCAGCTCATTCCCGTGGGACGCTCTGTGGTCCTCGGCTACACCACCCCTCTCTGGGTCACCCCCGGGGCATGGCTCTTCCTGCGCGAGCCCCTGCCCCGCAGACGCCTTCTGGGCATCTGCATCGGCCTGTGCGGGGTCTTTATCCTCTGCAATCCTCTGGCCCTTGACTGGAACAAGGCCGCGGCCCTGCTCGGCCACGGGTATCTTCTCCTGCACGCCCTGTCCTGGGCCGTGGCCATCCTCCGCATCCGCGCCCATGTCTGGATGTCCACCCCCTTTCAGCTCCTTTTCTGGCAGGCCCTCCTGGCTTCCCTTCTGTTGTCCCTTTTGGCCCTCGCCGTGGAGGGCATTCCCTCCTTCACCCCCACCCCGTCCCTTCTCCTGCTTCTGGCGTACTGCGGCATTCCCGCCACCGCTCTGGCCTTCTGGGCCATGACCGTCATCAATGCCAGCCTGCCCGCCACCACCACCTCCCTCAGCCTTCTCGCCACCCCCGTGGTCGGCATCCTGGGGTCCGTCGTCTTTCTCGGCGAAAGCGTCGACCTCCCCCTGGCGGCCGCAACCTGCCTTGTCCTCGGCGGAATTGCCCTCGGCCTTTTTTCCCCGAAGCCCCGCTGATCCCTGCCGGATTCGGGCCGGCCCGGTGAAAGGCTTCCGGCCCGGAAGCGGTTTCCCCTCGCGGCGGAAAGCGGACAGAAAAACAGGCAAAGCCCGCTCCGGGGCATTGCCTTTCACGCAAGAACCACGTATTGTTATCCTTTATTATCCCTTAGGGAACATGAACATCCCGTTCCCCCGGAGGATCCCTTCCGGATCCCGGCAACGCCAGCGCCTCAAGAGAGACCCGGAGAGACATGGAAATTCCCCTGCTGCAAGAACTGGTCGTAATCTTCTGCCTGTCCATCCTGGTCATCTACGGCTGTCACAGGATCAAAATCCCGCCCATCGTGGGCTTTTTGCTCACGGGCGTCGTCTGCGGACCCTATGGCCTCAAACTGGTCAGCGCCGTGCATGAAGTGGAGATCCTGGCGGAAGTCGGCGTTGTGCTGCTGATGTTTTCCATCGGCATGGAACTTTCCGTCAGCGAACTGGTGCGCCTGCGCAAGCCCGTATTTCTGGGGGGAGGCCTGCAGGTCGCCCTGACCGCCGCCGTTGTGCTGCCCTTTGCCTTCCTCTTTGGACACCACTGGAACCAAGCTCTTTTTATTGGCTTCTTTGTGGCCCTGTCCTCCACGGCCATTATTCTCAAAATTCTGCAGCAGACCGGACAGATCGAGAGCCCCTACGGCCGCATGACCCTTTCCATTCTGATCTTTCAGGATCTGGCCATCGTCCCAATGATGCTGACCCTGCCCCTGCTGGCCGGATCCGCCATGGACGGCGACGGCAGCCTGTCCTCCTTCCTGCTGGCCGGGGCAAAGACCCTGGGCATCATCGTCGCCGTCTTCCTTCTGGCCCGGAAGGCGGTGCCTTTCGGCCTGGGCCTGATCGTCCGGACCCGCAGCCGTGAATTGTTTCTTATCGCCACCTTGGGCATCTGCCTCTCCATCGCCTGGATTACCTCCTCCCTTGGGCTTTCCCTCTCCCTCGGCGCCTTTCTGGCCGGACTCGTCATGTCCGAATCGGAATACAGTCACGGCGCCCTGGAGGGAGTGCTGCCCTTTAAGGACATCTTTATCAGCCTTTTTTTCACTTCCGTGGGCATGCTGCTTGATCTGTCCTTTTTCATCGACCATATCGGTCAGGTGGGCCTTGCCACCCTGCTCTTCATCCTCATCAAGGCCCTGGTGGTGACCGCTGTCGTCCTCTACCTCAACTACCCCCTGCGGGTGGCCCTGATCAGCGCCCTCGCCCTCTGCCAGATAGGAGAATTTTCTTTTGTCCTGGCCAAAAAGGGACTGGATCTCGCCCTGATCTCGCCGGAACATTACCAGATTGCCCTGGCGGCCAGCATCATCACCATGGCCGCCGCGCCTTTCCTGCTGGCCGCCGCGCCCCGTTTCGCCTCCCTTGTCGTCCGCGCGCCCGTCGCCACCCGGCTTCTGGGAGCCGGACGGGTGGAGGAAAAGCCGGAAGAGGTGAAAGACTCCGGCCTTTGCGATCATCTGGTCATCATCGGGTTTGGCCTTGGCGGCAAATATCTAGCCAGGACCGCGAAACTGGCGGGGATTCCCTACACCATTCTGGAAATGAATCCGGATACCGTGCGCGCTTACGCGGCCAAAGGGGAACCCATAAGCCACGGCGACGCCACCCATCCCGCGGTTTTGCAGGCCCTGGGCATCCTGCGGGCGCGGATGCTGGTCATCGTCATCTCCGATCCCGCGGCGGTGCGCAGTATAACGGAAACAGCCCGACACATGACGCCCGGCCTGCATATCCTTGTCCGGACGCGATTTCTGGGCGAGGTCGCCGCCCTGTATGACCTGGGGGCCAACGAGGTTATTCCGGAAGAGGTGGAGACCGCCGTGGAGATCTTCACCCGCGTGCTCTCCCGTTACTTTGTGCCCCGCGCGGACATGGAGCGTTTTATCCGGGAGGTTCGCTCGGAAAATTACGCCATCCTCCGGACCCTGGATCTCCCCGGATCTTCCCTTGGGGCCTTGCAGGCGCACATCCCGGATTTCAATGTGACGGCCGTTACCGTGGAACCCCTGGCGAGCCTGGACGGAAGTTCGCTCAAGGAGGCCAACCTGCGGCAGAAAACCGGCCTCACCGTCGTCGCCGTGCGCCGGGGAGAGACGACCTTTGCCAACCCCGATGGAGACTTCCGGTTTCAGGGCGGCGATGTGGCCTATGTCTTCTCTTCTCCCGAAGCCGTTGCCGGGGCCACCCCTATTTTTCTTGCGGCTTCCGGCAAGGGCTGAGCAGGGCGAAACCGCGTCCATACGGGGTTGAGGGGGAGGGGCGCCATGATCACAAAACTGTGGGCTCGTCCGGAAATTTACCGGATCTTCATCCCCATGCCCGACAACCCTCTGAGAAACCTCAACTGCTACGTCCTGCGCGAGGGCGGGGAGTGTCTCATCCTTGATACCGGCTTCAACCGTCCGGAATGCGCCCAGGCCCTCAAGGACGGACTGACGGAACTGGGGGTCAGGCCTGAACGCGCCCGGCTGTGCCTCACGCATCTGCACAGCGATCACAGCGGGCTGGCCGGGGGCTTCGCGGCCAGGGACATCCCCATCTACATGAGCGGCATTGACCATGACTACCTGCGCCGCATCCTGGAAGGGAGCATCTGGCCCGTCGTGGAAGCGCGCTTTCTTCAGGAAGGCTTTCCGGAGGAGGCGGTGGCCTTGCAGTCCGACGGGAACCAGGCCAGGCTGTTCGCCGCGAAAAGTTTGTTTCCGGTCATCAGGCTCGCCGGCGGGGAAACTCTCTCTCTGGGGCCCTGGAGGTTTTCCTGCATTCTCACCCCAGGGCATACGCCCGGGCATATCTGCCTGTATTGCGAAGATCTGCGGATTCTGTTTTCCGGGGATCACATCCTTTTTGACGTCACGCCCACCATCACCGTCTGGAACGGCGTGCCCCATTCCCTGGCCGATTACCTGGCAAGCCTGGAAAAGGTGAAAAATCTGCCTGTCGCCAGGACCTTCCCCGCCCACCGCGAGCGGCTGGGGGATACCCAGGCGAGGATTGAGGCCATCATTGAACACCACTATGGGCGCCTTGGGGAAATCCTGCTGGCGGTTGGGAACTCGCCCGGCATAAGCGCCTACGACATAGCCGGACGCATCACCTGGTCCGCCCGGGGCAGGCCGTGGTCCGAGTTTTCTCCCCACCAGCGCTGGTTCGCCATGGGAGAAACCCTTTCCCACCTGGTCTGGCTGCTGGACGGCGCCTATGTGTTTGCCGACAGCGGGCGAAAGTACTTTCCGAGCGGCAAGGCGCTGTCCCGGGAGGGCGCCGCCCCAGTCGGATAAACTGTCCGCGGGAAACAAAACCGCGGAAAATCCGCGGCCGGAAAGAGAGGAAGACCATGAAGCCCATCTGCTGTATCCTGCTGGCGGCCCTGTGCCTCGTTGCCGGGGAAGGCCGCGCCGCGCCGGAGGAAAAACAGACCTTCCCCGCCCCGCCGCGGGAGGCCCCGGATGCCGGTTCCGCCCCGGCGCGGGAGGCCCCGGATGCCGGTTCCGCGCCGGCGGGGGAAACAGGCTCCCCGGCGGAGGACTCCGACTGGGACCGCCTGGATCCGGAACTGGCCTTTGCCCTGACCGCCGGGCAGGCGGAAAAGGGCGATGCCGCCGCCATGTTGCGCCTGGGCGGTCTCTATGAGCAGGGCATCGCCGTGCCGCGCAATTACAGCAAGGCGCGGGAGTGGTACCAGAAGGCGGCAGCGGCCGGTCTGGCCGAAGGCTATTACAACCTCGGCCTCTGCTATGAAATCGGCATGGGCACGGAAGCCAACCTGGAGCAGGCGGCGGCGAACTTCGAAAAGGCCGCCGCCCTCGGCCTGCCCCATGCCTTGTATAAGCTGGGCCTCTGGAGCCGAACCGGGACCGGCGTCCCCCAGAACACGGCCAAGGCCTTGGAGTACCTGACTCTTGCCGCTGACGGCGGCCATATTTACGCCGCCAACGACCTGGGGGTCCTGTACGCCGGCAACGCCCTGGGCCGGAAACCGAATCCCGGGCTGGCCCTGAATCTCTTTCTCAAGGCGGCGGAACAGGGCGATGCCGAGGCCATGAAAAACATCGCTGTTCTCTTCAAAGGCGGCCTCAACGGGAAACCCAATCCCGTCAAGGCCCTCAAGTGGTATATCATTGCCCGGGATTCCGGATACTCCTCCCGCGATCTGGCGGCGGTGATGGACGGCCTGCGGGCCGGCATGACCCCGGGGCAGATCGCGGCGGCGGAAACCGAGGCCGGGGAATGGATAAAGCTTCCCCGCACCCAGATCCCCGGCGGCAAGGCGCCTTCCGAAAGCCCGGACTGATTTCCCTCATTGCGCCCGGCGTTCCCAGAGGCGCATTTCTTTCATCTTTTTCCGCCGTTCCCTCTGCAAGGACTTGCAGACCAGGGGGGTTCCCTTTTTGTAGCCGCAATGTTCCCTGTAGCTCTTCGCGTTGAATCCGTGCAGGGCCAGATGCTTTTTGGTCAGAATCTTGAAGGTTTTTCCGCAGACAACGCAGGAGATGCTTTTTTCCTTGATGGCCTTTTTGGCGTCCCTGGCGGGTTCGTCTTCTTCCGGCGCACCCCCGCCCGTCCCGATGCCCCGAATGCCTGCCGCCAGGGATCGAATCATGGCGTTGATCTCTTCTTCACTCATGCTGCGTACGCTGGCCTGAGCCTTGACAATTTCCAGCACTTCCTTGATGTGCTCTTCCATCGTGTACACTCCTTTCACGCCTCCGGGGCGTGGAATTGTTTTTTCCTCAGGAGGGGCCGGCCTCGCGCAGGAACCGGCTTTTGCCTCGCAAAGGCCCTGCGGGCCTCTGTTCATGTGTCAACAATTCCTATTGTATCTTCTGTTTTTCCTTTTTTGGCAACCCCCCTTGCCCATCTTTTCCTTTCCGCCGCGGCGCGGCCCTCCCCACGCCTTCCGCTCCCGCGGGGACACAAACTTCCCGCAGGGAAAAATTGCGCCGCTGATGTACAGGGGCGCAGGGGATACAGGAGCGGCGGATATCCTCTGAAAGGCATGCCCCCCGGCGGGGTTCGGGGCGAAGCCCCGGCGCGTCGGCGCTTTTTCGAAAATCACGGAGCGCGGGAACCGGGCTTGCGGGCGGAAGACTTGGCAAGGGAGAGCAGAAGGGCGCCGGTCTTCCGATCGCGCTCCTCCGGCCAAGGCCACTCCAGGCGCACCGCGCTGCCGGAAGGGAGGGAAGCGGCGTCCGGCACCAGGGCCAGACCCTTGGCGCAACAGGCGTATCGGGCCGAAGACGGATACGCCGGCAGGCGGATGGGCTGGGAGATGATCCGGACGACCCCCCCGCCGGACGAGCGGGAGTTTCTCCCGGGGCAAGCATCCCGTCCGTCTTCTCCCGGCGCTTCCCGGCGCGCGGCCCGCGCGCCCGCGCGGCTGTTCCCGGCGATCCGTTCCAGGAGCAGGCAGCTCAGGGCCAGGCTCTCCTTTTCCAGACGGGCCTGCCGGCTGAGGGCGAGAAGGGCTGCCGGGACATCGGGGGCGGGGGCGGTGAAATGGCACCACGCGGTTAAGGCCGGGGATCGGGACTGCCCCGGCAGGGGACAGGGTCCGGCATGGGGACAGGGGGAGAGGGGAAAAAAACCCTGTTCCAGGGCCGCGCCCCGGGCCTGGACAATGACCCTGCCGCCCAGCCGCGTGCCCGGCTCCAGCAGGAGGACCCGCCCGCCCGGGCGCAGGGCCCGGCTCATGGAGAAAAGCAGCCGTCCGATCCTCTCCTCTCTGGATTCTCCCCGGCCCGGCCGCAATTCGTTGAGCACATTTCCGGCCAGGAGGAGGTGAAATCCGCCCCTGTCCAGGACCTTCTCCAGAGGAAGGCGCGTAAGGCGCGCCCGCCAGGGGGAGGCTTCCCCGGCCAGACTCCGCAGGGCCTCCCTCCCCACCTCCAGAGGACGGGAGGCCAGATCCGCGCAAACAATGTCCACAGGCCGCTCCCGCAGGTCAGGCCGGGCGCACCACAGGGCCAGGGGCAGGGTCAGTGGGCCGCTGCCGAGATCCAGAAGGCGAAGTTCCCCTTGCGGCAAAGGGGCGGGAAAAAGGTCCAGGCCGGGCAGCAGCCAGGCCAGCCGGCACAGGTTCCAGGGCAGAAAATAATGGACATAGGCGGCGAACAGGCGGGGAGCGGACCAGTAGGAGCGGCCCAGATCCCCCCGCTCCCGGGTCAGCAGGCGGGAGAGATCCCGGACGGCCAGAGGGAGGTCCGCCCTGCGACCGGGGGGGACGGGAAAGGCCCCCGCCGCCGCGGCAAGGGCCTTTTCCACATCCCGCAGAAGCGCGGCGTCCGGACGGCGCAAAAGATTCTTCACACCCGGAGGGTCACTTCACAAGCAAGACCGGAATATCGGCGTATTCCAAAACCCGGTGGCTCACGCTGCCCATAACCAGACCGGAAAATTCGGAAAGGCCGCGCGAACCCATGACAATGAGATCGCACCGCTCTTCCTTGGCCACCCGGACAATCGTGCGGCTGGGGCTGCCGTTATGGACAATGCTCCTGCACCGCGCCTGATTTTCCTCGCAATAGCGCAGGCAGGGGGCCAGAAATCTCCCGGCCTCCTTTTCGCTGGCGGCGATGACGGCTTCACGGGAGTCGCCGCCAAGGGTCATGGGCAATTCGCCGTAACAATGCAACAGGATGATTTCCGTCCCGCCATCGCGAGCCAGGCCCACCGCGTGGTGACAGGCCATCTCCGCATGGGGGGACCCGTCCACCGGAACCAGAATCTTCTTGTAATACGCCGCCATGGGCAACCTCCTCGCTGGGGAAAACAGGGCTTCCTCCGCATAGCATGCCCGTCCGGGAGAGGCAAGGGCGGGTCCGGTCCAGCGCAGGGGGTCCGCAAGGCCAGCTTCCGCGGCAAGAATGGCCAGCAGGGCGTTGACGGCGGCCGCGGCCAGGGCGGAGCCGCCCCGCCTGCCCCGCAGGACCAGACTCGGCAGGGCTGGACAGCGCAGCAAAAGTTCCTTGGTTTCGGCCGCGTTGACAAAACCCACCGGCATCCCCACCACCAGGGCCGGAGGCGGCCCTCCGGCCTCAATATGCCGCAGAAGGGCCAGGATCGCCGTGGGGGCGTTGCCCACCACCGCCAGGGACCCGCCCAGGCGGGACCCCAGGGCGG
>JAISNZ010000054.1 GCA_031275955.1 Desulfovibrio sp.
CGGGAGGCTGTTGTCAACGCCCTGGACCTGCCCAAGGGCGATGTCCCCATCTGTCTGATGCTGCTGGGCAAATAGACGGCCGGCATCCTGGCGGTTCCATAATGCCGGGGAACGCGGTCCCGTCCGCGTTCCCTTTCCAGAGGAAAGATTTGCAATGAAAAAGCGGCTTCTCCTGTTCCTCCTCGCTCTCCTGCCCCTTGTCTTCGCGGTTCCGGCTGAAGCGGCGAAAGAGCGGACCTTTGCCAACTGGGGTGAAATCACCGACGCCATGGATCTCTGCCTGAACCAGGCCTATGACGCCTATTTCCGCAAAGAGGTGGAAAAGGCCAAGGCCTTCGTAAACGACGCCTATTTCGGCTATTATGAGAAAGAGGGCGTGGAGCGGACCGTCATGGCCTATATATCCGGGAAAAGGGCCTCCACGGTTGAATATCAGTTCGCCACGATCAAAGGCCTTATGACCGAAGGCCGTCCCAACAGCGAGGTGCGCGCGGCCCTGGACAACCTGATGAAAATGCTGCGCGAGGACGCCAATCAACTGGACGGCAATGAAGACGGATTCCTTGAATCCTTTGTGGCCGCCCTGATCATCATTCTGCGCGAGGGCGTTGAAGCCATTCTGGTCATTGCGGCCATGGCCGCCTATCTCATTCGCTCCAACAACCAGACCTTGGTCCGCACCGTTTACGGAAGCGCCGCCGCGGCCGTTCTCGCCAGCATCGCCGCCGCCTTCGCCATGCAGAAAATTTTCTCCATCAGCGGCGCCAGCCAGGAAATCCTGGAGGGAGCATCCATGCTGATGGCCACCGTGGTCCTTTTCCTCGTCAGCAACTGGATGTTCGCCAAAGCCGAGGCTGAGGCCTGGAAGGAGTACATCTCCCGACAGGTGCGCTCCGCCGTGACCAGAGGCAGCTCCTTTGCCCTTGGCGCGGCCGCTTTCCTGGCCGTATTCCGCGAAGGAGCGGAAACCATTCTTTTCTATCAGGGGATGCTGGCCGGCAGGGAAGGCGACTCCACGCCCATCTGGCTCGGCTTCGGCGTGGGCTGCGCCGCCCTGGCGGTCATCTTTGTCCTGGTGCGCTACGGCTCCCTGAAAATTCCCATCCGCCCCTTCTTTCTGGGCACCAGCATTCTAATGTACATCATGGCTGTCGCCTTTGCCGGCGGCGGCATCAAGGAACTGCAGGAGGGTGACGTCATCGGGGTCACCCCAGTCGACTTTGTCCAGTCCATAGACATTCTGGGGGTGTATCCAACCCTGGAAACCCTGCTTCCCCAAGCGGTTCTAGTCGTGCTGGCCCTGGGGTCCATCCTGTATTACCGGATCCGGATCAGACGCGGCTTCACCGCCTGAGGAACAAACAAGGGCGCAACCGGTTGCCGCCGGTTGCGCCCAGCGGCGTGTCAGGCCGCTTTGGCTGAGGCTGTTTTCCTTTGAGCCTTGTACCCCTTGCAACGGAGTTTGACAATCATGAAGAGCTTTGCCCGTAAACTGCTGTTATTTTCCTGCCTGGCAACCATTTCCCTCATGGCATCCCTTGCCCATGCCGCCGCCCCCGCTCCCGGCGAAGCCGCCAGGGGCTTTGAGGAATTCCCTCTGGGCGATGAAAAGGATGCCGGCCCCCTGCATATCGCCGGCGTGTACTTCCAGCCGGTCGATATGGAACCCCTCGGCATGGCCGGCCTGCCCCCGTCCAAATCGGATTTCCATCTGGAGGCCGACATCAGCGCCGCTGAAAACAACAACCTCGGGTACGGCGTCGGGGACTTCGTTCCCTATCTGACGGTCAAGTACACCGCGCAAAAGGCCGGCAGCAACAAGGTCATTGAAGGCAACTTCATGCCCATGAGCGCCTCTGACGGCCCGCACTACGGAAGCAACGTTAAACTGGACGGTCCCGGCAAATACAAGATCACCTTTATTATCGAGAACCCTGAAAAGCAGAATTACCTGCTCCATGTCGACAAGGAAACCGGCGTCCCCGGCCGTTTCTGGAAGGAACCCATTGTCGTCTCCTGGGACTTCGATTTTGTCCCCAGGTCCTGGTAGCCGGTTGCCTCAGCGGATCAGCGCTCTCCTGATTTCTCCGCATCGGAAAGACAGGGCTCCGCAGCCGGGTAAGGCCGTGGAAATCCTGTCTTTCCGCGCGAAAGGAGACGCTCCCGCGGCCTGATACAACGCCCGGAGCGGCGTATGACGCGTTCCCCATGATCCATTATCTGATTGCTGTTCTGGACAACACCCTGCCCACGGCGGTGGTCTTCAGCCTCTTCCTTGCCCTGGCGCTGCGAACAGCCGGAAAGGATGGGCGGACCTTCTGTCTTCAGGGTCTGTTGCTGGGTCTGGCGGCCGCCCTTGTCTATTCCGTCCTGAAGCGCAACACCGGCATCGCCGTGCGGGAATACTACGACCTGGGTACACACCTCCCGTCCCTGGCGGGAATTCTTTTCCTGCTTCTTTGCCCCCGCCGGACCCTGCCGCTGGAAAAGGCCTCGGGATCCGCTTCCTCCCGCCTCTGCCTGACCCTTCTTCCGGCCGCCTGGGCAGCCGCCGTTCTGCCCAACCTTTTGCTCTATCCCTTCGAATTTGCCGTGGGCATGCCCTCCGTCTACAACCTGGACTTTTTGTCCAGGATCGCCGGCTATTGCCTGGGGCTGCTCCTTGTCCTCCTCTTGAGCTTCAGCCTCTGTTCAGCAGCCGGAAAATTCCCCCGCCGCCTCCTGTTCGCCCTTTGCGCCCTCTGCCTCCTGATCCTTTTTGCCTCGCAAGGGCTGGCCCTGGCCAGAATTCTGATCACCCGCAACCTGATCCCCCGCTTCCCCTGGGTCATGTCGCTGGTTCTTCTGGATATCCAGAACGGATTCGCCTTTGCCCTCATGGGGCTTACCCTTTTCCTGGCCTTCCTCCTCATGGCGCGTCTGCGCCATGAACCCATTTCAGGAAGCAACCCAGCCCAGAGGCGCAAGCAGAAAGCCGCACAGCGCAAGCAGAAAGGATTTCTCCTCCTCATTTTCATCTGCCTCCTGGCTTCTGCCCTGAGCCTTACGCTTCTGCGCCGATATGAAAACAGGGAAGCGGAAATATCCCCGCCCACAGAAGTTTTTTCTGTCAACGGGTTTATTGTTCTGCCTCTGGACACGATCAACGACGGCAACCTGCACCGCTTTGTTTACACCGTAAAGGACGGGACGGGCATTCGCTTCATCGTCATCAAAAAATCGAACACCGCCTACGGGGTGGGGCTGGATGCCTGCGACATCTGCGGTCCGACAGGGTATTTCCAGCGCAAGGATCAGGTTATCTGCAAACTTTGCGATGTGGTCATGAACAAGGCCACCATCGGCTTCCCCGGAGGTTGCAACCCCGTGCCCATAGCCTTTTCCCTTTCCCAGGGCGCTTTGCTCATCCGGATTGAGGATCTGGAAGCGGAAAAAGATCGTTTCAAGAACGGCTGACCGCGGAGACTGCCATGTTGTATGCCATGATTCGGGGCGCGCTTTTCCGGCAGCGGAGCAAATTGGTCATGATCGCCTGCACCATTGCCCTTGGAGTTTCTCTGGCCACCGCCATGCTCAACGTTATGTTCGATGTGGGCGACAAGGTGAATCAGGAACTGAAAACATACGGGGCCAACCTGAACGTGGTCCCCAAAGGCGTTTCCCTGCTGGGAGAAATCTACAGCCTGGACCCGGCCGATATGTCGGGGGAAAGGCCGGAACAATTTCTGAGCGAGGCGGATCTCGGAAAAATCAAAATGATCTTCTGGGCCTATAACATCGTCGCCTTCGCCCCCTACCTGGAAACCGGCGTCCGGGCGGGAGACCTGCCGGTTACTCTGGTGGGAACCTGGTTTGCCAAACATCTGGTCCTGCCCACCGGGGATGAGGTGGATACAGGCATCCGGAGCCTGAAATCCTGGTGGGACGTCAGGGGAGAATTCTGCCGTGACGACACCCCCCGCCAGGTCATGCTGGGGAATCGCCTGGCCGCCCGTCTGGGCCTGAACATCGGAGATTCCCTGTCTCTGCGCAAGGAGGACGGCACGGATCAGGGTTCGGTGACGGTCATCGGCATCTACCACAGCGGCAGCGCCGAGGACGATCACATCGTGGCCCCCCTGGCTCTGGCTCAGGAAATCGCCGGCCGCCCGGGACAGGTGCAACGGGTGGAGGTCAGCGCCCTGACCACCCCGGAAAACGATTTGGCCCGCCGGGCGGCGCAGGACCCCGGAAGCCTGTCGCGCATGGAATGGGATACCTGGTACTGCACGGCCTATATCAGTTCCATCGCCTACCAGCTTGAGGAGATCCTGCCCGGAGCGCGGGTCAAACCCGTCCTGCATGTGGCGGAATCAGAAGGGGCGATTCTGGAAAAAACGCAGTTGCTCATGCTTCTGCTCACCCTGCTCAGCCTGATCTGCTCAGCCCTGGCAATCTCCAACCTGGTGACGGCCACCGTCATGGAGAGGAGTACGGAAATCGGCCTCCTCAAAGCCCTTGGAGCCACAAACCTGTCCATTATCCTGCTGCTTCTGGCGGAAATTCTGCTGACCGCCCTCTTCGGCGCAATAGCCGGATACTGCGTCGGGCTCGGTTTCGCCCAAATTATCGGCCATACCGTGTTCGGAGCCGGCGTGGCGGCAAAGGGCCTGGTCATTCCCCTGGTGGCCGTCCTGGTCCTGATCGTCACCCTGATCGGCAGTCTGCCGGCCACGCGCCTGCTGCTCCTGCTTCAACCCACCGAGGTTCTGCATGGGAAATAAAAAGGGCAACATCGCCTTCCTGATCAAGATGCTCGCCGGATCCCTCATCAGACGCCGTTCGCGCATGGTGGTGGCTCTGCTCGGCATTACCATCGGGGCCACGGTGCTTCTGGGCATGATCACCCTGTGCTATGACATCCCCCGGCAATTGAGCCGGGAGTTCCGAGCTTACGGGGCCAACATGATCTTCCTGTCTTCCGGGCAGGAGTCCCTTTCCCTGGCGGACGTCGCCAAGGCAGCCGCCTTGCTGCCCGAAGACAACCTGCTGGGAATAACCCCCTTCCGCTATATCCCCGTGCGCAGCGCCATGGTTCCCTACACGGCCGTGGGCACGGACTTCCGGGAAGTCAGGAAAACGAGCCCGTCCTGGCAGG
>JAISNZ010000193.1 GCA_031275955.1 Desulfovibrio sp.
GCCCTCCCCGGCCGGGCGGAACACCGCCCCGAAGGACGAATCCCAGCCGGACTGGCCGGCCATCCTGCGGGTCTGCGCCGATCAGGGCGCCCCGGCCTGGCTTCTCCCCCTGCTCCGGAAGGTCACGGCCCAGTGGCGGGACGGACGCCTCCTCCTCACCCCGCCCGACCCCTTCACCGCCCAGCGCCTTCAGGAATCCGCCGCCCGCGACCTTCTCCGCGCGGCCCTGGCCGTCCTGCGCACCCCGCCGCCTCCCCTGGAGATTGGGGCGCCCCTCCGGGAGGAATCCTCGCGCCAAAGCCAGGAGGAAATTATCCGGGAACTGTCCGGACACCCTCTGATCCAGGAGTTGGAACGGAATTTCGGCGCCCGCATCATTGACTGCGGCCGTCTGCACTGAACAAACGCCGGAGAAACTCCCATGCAGGATATAAGCGGCCTGCTCCGCCAGGCCCATGAAATGCAGGACAGGTTGCGCCGCGTCCAGGAGGACCTGTCTGGCAGAACCGTGGAAGGGTCCAGCGGCGGCGGCATGGTGCGCGTCGTCTGCAGCGGCGACCAGAAGATCCTCTCCCTTGCCCTTGAACCGGGGCTTCTTGTCCCGGAAGAGCGGGAAATGCTCCAGGATTTGGTGGTCGCCGCCGTCAACGACGCCCTGCGCCTGTCCCGCGCCCTGATGGAACAGGAAATGGGCGCCCTGGCCGGAATCCTCAAACCGCCCTTCCTGCCCTGAACATCTCGCGGAAAAAACCATGCGCCGTCTGCCGGAACCCCTTCTCGTCCTTGTCGATCAGTTTGCCCGCCTGCCGGGACTCGGCCCGAAATCCGCCCTGCGCTGCGCCCTGACCCTGCTCAAGTGGCCCGAAGAGGAAACCCGCCGCCTGGGGACTGCCCTCCTGGAACTGCGCGCCGCCCTGCGCCTCTGCTCGCGCTGCAACGCCGTCGCCGAAACCGACCCCTGCGCCCTCTGCGCCGATCCCTCCCGCTCGCGGGAGCTTCTCTGTCTGGTGCCTGATTGGGACAGCCTGCTCGCCCTGGAGGAAGGAGCCTTCTACAACGGGCAGTTTTTCATTCTGGGCGGCCTCTCCCTGGATCAGGCCGGGGCCTCGGATCTGGAGGCCCTGGAAGCGCGGCTTGCGGAAAAGGAGGTCCGGGAGGTCATCCTGGCTCTGGGGGCCACGGTGGAGGCCGATGCCGCCGCCGCCTTTCTCCGCCACCGCCTTGGCTCCCGCTTCCCCCAGCTGCGCGTCACCCGGCTGGCCCAGGGCATTCCCCTGGGAGGCGAAGTCAAATTCATGGACAGGGAAACCTTGCGCCAATCCCTGCGCTACCGGCAGGATCTGGCATGAGCGCCAAAAAACCCCTTCCTCCCCCTCCGCCCCTGCCCCGGCTGGGAGTGGAATCCCACGCCCATCTGGATGACCCCCGCTTCCTCCAGGATCTCGACCAGGTGCTCTCCCGCGCCGCCGCCGCCGGGGTCGCCCACCTGGGGCAGGTCTTCCTCGGTCCCGAGGCCTGGGAGAAGGGCAAGAAGCGCTTTCCGCAAAATCCCGCCCATCCCGAGGTCTTTTTCCTCCTCGGCATCCACCCCGCCGAGGCCCATGCCTTCCCCCCCGACGTCCCGGATCGGATCCGCGCCCTGCTCCTCGCCGATCCCGACGCCTCCCGCGTCCGCGCCCTGGGGGAGATCGGCCTGGACTACCACTGGAAAGACTGCCCTCCTTCCGTCCAGAAAGAAATGTTCCGCCGCCAGTTGCGTCTGGCCAGGGATCTGGATCTGCCCGTGGTCATCCATTGCCGCGAGGCGACGGAAGATGCCTTCTCCCTGTTGCGGGGCGAGGATTTTCCCGGACGCCCCCTGCTCTGGCACTGCTTCGGCGGCGACAGCGCCCTGGCCGCGCGCATTGTGGATGCCGGCTGGCATCTCTCCATCCCCGGGCCCGTCACCTATCCGGCCAACGCGGACCTGCGCCGGGCCGTGGCTTCCATCCCCCAGGATCGCCTCCTGGTGGAAACCGACTGCCCCTATCTGGCCCCCCATCCCTTGCGGGGCCGGCGCAACGAACCAGCCTTTCTTGGCTACACCATAGCCGCCATGGCAGAGGCCCGGAATATGGACCCGGCGGCCCTCTGGGCCGCCTGCGGCGAGAACGCCCGGCGGTTTTTCCGCCTGGAAGACCGGACCGCCGCGCGGAAGGCGGAGACCTGAAAAATTGTCCCTTGCCAGCCGGAGCCTTCCCCGGCACAATGCAACCGGAAAAGCACGGGTTCAACTTTGAGATTACCCATCAAGTTTTCTTTTGGTTACGCCCGCTCCGGCGCTTAACCGCGCAAATAAATTGCGCTTGCGCCTTCGCGGCGGGCGTCCGCTCACCCGGTCGCCAGAGCAATTTCATTCTGAAATTACTCTAAAGGCGAAATCGCTCCAGACGCCGGGAAGGGAAAAGGCCTGTCCGGGGGGATCAGGATGCTTGCGATTCTTGACTACGAGGCCGGAAACCAGACCAGCGTTTTGCGGGGACTTTCCGGGCAGGGCCTGGAAGCGATCATCACCGCCGAGGCGAAGGTTCTGGCCGCGGCGGATGGGGTCATCTTTCCCGGCGTGGGCGCCGCCGGGCAGGCCATGGGCATGCTCCGGCGCACAGGCCTGGACAGGACGCTTCGCGAGCTGGCGGACGCCGGCAAACCCCTGCTGGGCATCTGTCTCGGCTGCCAGATCCTCCTGGAGTTCAGCGAGGAGGACGAGACCCCCACCCTCGGCCTTGTCTCCGGCCGTTGCCGCCGCTTCGATCCACGCCTGCGCGACGAGGAGGGCGAAGCCCTGCGCATCCCCCACATGGGCTGGAACAGTTGCGTCCTGAAGGCCCCCTGCCGCCTTTTTCGCGGCATCCCCCCGGAGGCCGAATTTTATTTTGTCCACAGCTACTATGCCGATCCGGACCCGGACCTGGTCCTCGCCACCACCCGCCACGGCCTGGACTTCTGCTCCGTCCTCGGCCGCGACGGCTTCTGGGCCGTGCAGTTCCACCCGGAAAAAAGCGGCCGGGCCGGTCTGGCCCTGCTGCGCAACTTCCACGACTATTGCCTGGAGCGGGACAAGAAGACATGTTGAGCAAACGGATCATCCCCTGCCTGGACGTGCGCGACGGCCGGCTGACCAAGGGCGTCCGCTTCGCGGGCAACGCGGATATCGGCGACCCTGTGGAAGCCGCCCGCCGCTACTACGACCAGGGGGCGGACGAAATCGTCTTTTACGACATCACCGCCTCCCACGAAGGCCGGGGCATCTTTCTCTCCGTGGTGGAACGGGTGGCGGAGCGCATCGCCATTCCCTTTTCCGTGGGCGGCGGCATCGCCTCTGTGGCCGACATGCGGGCCGTGCTCCTGGCCGGAGCGGAAAAGGTCTCCGTCAATTCCGCCGCTGTCCTCAATCCGGACCTCATCCGCCAAGGAGCGGCGGCCTTCGGTTCCCAGGCCATCGTGGTGGGCATGGATGTGAAAAAGGTCCCTCCCCGCCCCGAGATCCCCTCCGGCTATGAAATCGTCATCCACGGCGGGCGCGTATTTATGAACCTGGACGCCCTGGCCTGGGCCGGACGGTGCGAGGCCCTGGGGGCGGGGGAAATCTGCCTCAACTCCATTGACGCCGACGGCACGGCCGACGGTTATGAACTCGCCCTGACCCGGGCCGTGGCCGAAACCGTGCGCATCCCGGTCATAGCCTCCGGCGGGGCCGGCTCGCCGGAACACCTGCTCAAGGCCCTGACGGAAGGCAAGGCCTCCGCCGCCCTCGTCGCCTCCCTCGTCCATTACGGCTGGCGCAGCATCGGAGAGATCAAGTCCTACCTGGCCGCGCAGGGCTGCAAGGTCCGGCCCGCGGAGAATTTCCATTCATGACAGGGTTGGGGCCAGGCATCCTTATGGAAAGGACTATAGCGTCAGGGAAAGGACGATGTCGTCGGCCTGCTGGTATAGATCCAGCAGCACCCCAACCACCCGGCCGTCAATCTTATGGTTTCCCGCCATGTCCAGCATGATTTTCCGGACCATATTCTTCTCCAGGCGTTTCCGGTATGGCCGGTCCTCGGCCAGGGCCACGAAGATATCCGCGACGGACATAATTCGTGAGCCAAGGGACAGGGCGGTTTCATTAAGCATAAAGGGGTAGCCGGCTCCGTCCAGGGTCTCGTGATGAAAAGCCGCCCAGGCCGGGATCGGACCAAGATTGTCCATATTCTCCAGGATCCGATATGTGAAATATGTATGCTGACGCATGGTCCGCATTTCTTCTTTGGTCAGAGCGCCTGGTTTCTCCAAAATGGAGTTTGGCACGGCGAGTTTTCCGAGATCGTGCAAAAGTCCGGCAATTTCCATCATGCACAATTCAGTTTCACTAAAGCTGTGCTCTGAAGCCAGAAGCACCGCGACCAGAGAAACGCTTTTCGAATGGGTGGCCGTGAAAGCGCTCATCCTGTCAATCAGTTTGGCGAACATCCCGGCGATGTGGAGCATCTCGCTGGCGGAATAACCAGTTAAACCCAAATTGCGCAGACCGTTAAAAAAAGTGTTCATATATTCTGGATTGCCCATATCAAGCCAGAAACTGTCTTTACGGGACGCGTACAGAAAGGCGTCCACAACCATCGGATCGTAACGGGTTCCCCGGCCTTCCCTGATAAATTCCTTGATGCCGTCGGACTGGGAAAGAACCGGTTTGCGCGGGTCCAGGAGGATTTCCACCCTGTCCGCCACATAAATGATTCGGCTGTTCAAGGGAATAAAATCCCCCCGCAGTCCGGAGGGGTTTCCTCCCAGCCAGGCATGGTGATGATAGCGGACGCTTTCGGCCAGATCGTTGAAGCAGGGAGAGCTTTTGAGCAGGTTATATCCTTCCTCGGCATGATCATGGATGCTCGCTCTGGTTTCCAGATTGGGATCGCCCAACTTCTGGCGTTCATCCATACTGGAGGCGGCGCCTATGTCGTGCAGCAGAGCGGCGCAGAACAGCCGTTGTTTTTCAGCGACAGGCAATTTAAGGCTACCGGAAATATACTGGCAAATCGCCGCCGCGCGCCAGTGGTGATGGGTTATGCCGTCTACCGCCAGCCCCAGCGACATGGACAGGCTGCGGATCAGGCTGACTGAATTGATATTGAAGGAAGATATATTTGTTTCCATATGCAACTATCCATAATTATGAAGCTCAAAATGATTTTTCCTGTAAGCAATGATCCCGTCGGCTTTCAGTTTGCTCAGCTCGGCGGACAGGGCGCTGCGCTCCACAGAGAGATAATCCGCGAGTTCCTGCCTGTTAAACGGGATATCGAATGCCGCGCTGCTATTTTTCCTTGCCTGCTCCATCATGTATGAAAGCAGTTTTTCTTTTATCGTCCGCTTCGTAATATGCTCAATCTTCGCCGACATCAATACGTTTTTCCGTGCCAAAACGCCGATCATATTGCGAATCAGCTTGGAGTGAAACACGCAGGCGGTTGAACAGGCAGTGAACATTTTCCTGTAATCTATAAACAATATCTCGCAATCCTCCCTGGCGACAACGCTGACCGGAATCCGCCCGATTCCGCTGCAGACCACTGATTCAGCGAACATCTCCGGAGGCGTTATTTCCGTAACGATAGATCTGTTGCCCCAGATATCGTCTTTCACAAGATGGAGCCGGCCGTTGGTCAAAAGCCCGATATCCGTTACGGTATCGCCTTCAAAACAGACCGTCTCGCCTTTTCCGCATTGCCTTGCGTAAGCCCCCAGGCAGGCCATCATCCGGTCGAAATCGCCGCCGTCGATTCCTGTGAATAAGGGCGAGGCCCGAAGGACAGGAAAAATATTTTTCATAAAAAGGCCTGTTTCGTTGGTAATCCAACGGATTTGTTTGTTCAGTCAACTATAAAGGAGACAAGAAGTCAAGGAGGCGGGGCGATGAAACGTAAAATTATTGAGATTGACCGCGACAAGTGCGCTGGCTGCGGACTATGCGTCGAGGCCTGTAACGAAGGGGCCATCGGAATGGCGGAGGGCAAAGCGGAGCTGATGCGCGACGATTACTGCGATGGGCTTGGGAACTGTCTGCCCGTCTGCCCGACCGGGGCGATCACTTTTGTCCAGCGCGAAGCGGCGGACTATAACGAAGAGGAGGTGAAGAAACATATGGAGCTGAAAGCACTGAAACAAGCAGCGCCCTGCGCTTGCCCCGGCGCGAACGCTCACGTCATTCACGCGGATAAGGCCGCGGCTTCGGCCCAGACGGCAGGCGGAGCGAATGAACTGCGGCAATGGCCGGTTCAAATTAAACTCGTGCCGGTGAACGCGCCATATTTTGAGGCCGCGCATTTGCTTGTCGCCGCCGACTGCGCCGCTTACGCGAAGGCAAACTTCCACGCGGAACATATGCGTGGTAAAATCACGATCATCGGCTGTCCGAAACTTGATGCGGCGGATTACAGCGAAAAATTGACGGAAATTATCGCGGGCAACACGATCAAATCGCTGACTGTCGTCCGTATGGAAGTGCCGTGTTGCGGCGGTATTGAACAGGCGGCGATCAGCGCCTTGAAGAATTCAGGCAAGTTTATTCCGTGGCAGGTTGTCACGCTCACTACTGACGGAAGGGCCAAAAAAAATTAAAATACGCGTTGCCCGCATGTTTTAAGGTTGTTTTGCTGATTGATCGGGGCCGGACAAAAGTCTGTCCGTCCTTAAAAAGATACCTCGGCATTTTCCCGGGAGATTCGTTCAGGCCAGCGGGCGACGGGCGGAGCGGGCAGACCCAGCAGGTCAAGGATGCGCGCGGCGAAGTGCCGGGAGGCTTCTTCCAGGGAGGAAGCCCCCGTGTAGTAGGCCGGACATGGCGGCATAATGACGGCTCCGGCTTCGCTGGCGGCCAGCATGTTGCGCAGATGGATCCGCGAGAGAGGGGTTTCCCGGGTCACCAGGATCAGGGGCCGGCGTTCCTTGAGGCAGACGTCGGCGGCCCTGTGCAGGAGATTGCGGCCGCAGCCGTTGGCGATGGCGGCCAGGGTGGACATGGAGCAGGGACAGACAACCATGCCGGCATGGGGCCAGGACCCGCTGGCCATGGGCGCCGCCAGATCCAGGGGATCATGGACCTGATGGCTCAGGCGGGCCAGATCCTCAAGACAGGCCGTTCCCCGCGGGTCCTCGTGTTCCGCCACCCGAGCGGCCGCCGGAGAAATCAGCAGGTGCGCGGCCACCTTCCCCCGGACCTCGGGCCCGGCAAGAAGGCGCAGGAGTTCCCGGCTCAACAAGAGGCCGCTTGCTCCCGAAATGGCGACGATAATGCGTTTCATACCTCTCCCGCGGCTTTGCGCAGCCGCCCTGCCAAACAGCGTCTTCCGTGACAGAGGCCTGAGGCAAGGGATATGAGAGCCAGCCTTCCTCCGGCCCATTGACAGCGGCTGGGCGGATGGATATGGCAGACAGCCAGGACCATAACCAAAGCCGGACTTGTCGTCTCTCCGGGAGGAGGGATAGCGGTGCGCATCGCTTTTGTCAATCATACGGAGAAATGGGGCGGGGTGAAGACCTGGTGCCTGGACATGGCCGCCGCCTTTGCCGCCGCGGGGCACAGCGCCAGCCTGTACGGCCGGGACGCCCTTTTTCTCGGCCGGGCCGCGGCCCTGGGTCTTGAGGCCCACGCCCGTCCCGGGGGGATGGATTACCATCCCCTGTCCATTGCCGCCTATGTCCGCGCCTTTCGCCAATCCGGCGTGGAAGCGGTGGTCGTGAACGTGGGCAAGGATGTGCGCACGGCCGGCATCGCCGCCCGTCTCCTCGGCCTGCCGGTCATCCGCCATGTGGGCGCGCCCTGGGATTTTCGCGACAGCCTCCAGGTCCGTCTGGATCACGCCCTGGTCCGTCCGGCCTTTCTCTGTTGCAGCCGCTATGTCCTGGAGGGAATTGTCCGCAGGGTTCCCCATGTGCGGAATTTCCCCCATGCCGCCATTCATCCGGGAACGCCCCTTCCCCCGGAAAGACCGGCCCCGGAGAATGACCCCCCGCGGCTGGTGACCACCAGCCGTCTCAGTGGGGACAAGAGGCACGCGGACCTTCTGGGCGCCCTGGTCCTTCTGCGCGGGCGGGGGTTTTCCCCCGCGCTGGATATCGTGGGCGCCGGGCCGGAGGAGGCCGCCCTGAAGGGCTTTGTCCGGGACAACGACCTGGAAGGCCAGGTGCGCTTTCACGGTTTCTCCTCTTCCGTGGCCGAATATCTGGACCGGGCGGACATCTTTGTCCTGCCTTCCCGCTGCGAGCCGCTGGGCATTGCCCTGGAGGAGGGCATGGCCCACGGGCTCGTCCCCGTCGCCAGGAAGGCCGGCGGGGTGCCGGAGATCTGGCCCGACGGGCTTGGGGACCTCCTGCTGCCGGAGGAGGCCGGTCCCGGGGACTTTGCCCGCTGCCTGGAGGCCATCCTGCTCTGGCCGCGGGAAAGGCGTCTGGCGGTTCGGGACATGGTCCGCCGGACGGCCCGGGAGCGGTTCTCCCGGCAGGGGCAGTTCCAGGCCTTCGCGCGCTGGCTTTTTTCCCTGGCAGGACGGCCCGCCGGTCCCTCCCCTCCATCCGGCCAAGCCCCCGGCTCCTCCGCAGTCAGGCCGGGGGAGGAAGATTCCCGTCCAGGAAGACAGCCTGGGCCTGAAGGCCGTGGTCTCATACCAAGTTGCCTTCAAACTCGTTTGAATGCAAGGCGCCAAAGTTTTTGAAAAACAGGCAAAGCCTGATTTTTCAAAAACTTGCGGGCAGCGGCTTCGCCTCTGCCATACCAATTGGCTTTCTATTGAAAGCAAATTGGCATCAAACCATAAAGGTGGTTTTGATGAAAAAACCGGTTCTCTTCCGGATCACCAACAACCTGGGCATCGGCGGCGTCGCCGTGCGCCTGCGGCTGGTCCTGCCCCTGCTGCGGGAAGCCTTTGACGTCCATGTGGTCACCTACCGCCGGGAGGGAGAGTTTGCCACCTTCCTGCGCGAACAGGGCATCGCCGTTCACCACCTGCCCCTGCGCGGCAAATGGAATCCCTGGGGCCTGCGCGGGTTGGCCCGGCTCCTGCGGGAACACGGGGCCCGCCTTGTCCATACCCATTCCTTCGGCGGCAATATTTCCGGCATCCTGGCCGCGGCCCTGGCCGGGGCGCCAGCGCGCGTCGCCCAGGTTCATACCCGCGGCCAGCACTGGTACGGCAGAACGGAACTGCACCGCAAAAAACAGCGCCTGGAAGAGTATTGCGTCCACAGCCTCTTTACCCAGAAAATCATTTTTTCCAGCACCCTCGCCCGGGACTATTTCGTCTCCCACTGCCCTGTCTCCCGGGAAAAGCTGCACCTGCTCTATAACGGCATCCGCCTGCCCGATCCCCCTTGCGCCGCGGCAGCGGCGGCCGCCGCCGAACTCCGCGCCCGCTGGAACATCCCGCCTGGCCGGAAGCTTCTGGGCTTTGTCGGACGGTTCGCCGGCGGCAAGGGGGTGGAGTTCGCCCTTAAGTTTGTCCGGCGCGCGCGCGCGGCCGGAAAGGACTGCGGACTCCTGCTCGTGGGCGGGGCGGACAGCGCGGCGGAGGAGGCCCGCTATCGCGCCCTGGGGGCGGAGGCGGGGATTTGCTTTGCCGGTCCCCAGCCGGACCCCTACCCTTTTTACCGCTGCTTCGACGGCTTCTTTTTCCCCTCGGAAAGCTGGACGGAGGCCATGCCCGGCGCCGCGCTGGAGGCGGCGGCCCACGGTCTGCCCATTCTGTCCCGGGAAAATCCCGCCGTGCGGGAAATCGCCGCATTTTACCCCGCCATCCATTTCATGGCCGACGAGGAGGACCCCGTCCTGGCCCTGGATCGCCTCTTCGCCCTGCCCCCGGCCTCCACCAGGGCCGTGGAGGAGAATTTCAGCATCCGGGCCATGGCCGACAAGACCCTGGACCTCTACGACCGCCTTCTGTCCGGGCGCGAATCCGGCAGGGCAAGCGAATGAATAATTAGGGGTTTACCGATTTTAATTATTTGGGGACATGGACTGATGGAAAGCAGGACATATACCATTACGGATCATAAGGAAGTACCCTGCGTTTCCCTGTCGATGGCGGCCGGTAAAAAAACCAGTATCTCCGCTATGGACGAGGCCGGGGTCGGCCTGGCCAGAAATCCCATGCGGCGATTGATCCGCAGCGCCGCCGGGCAGGCGCTTTCCATGCCGGTTCCCGAAGCCAGCAGGGCGCTGACAATCCCGGTCAGCGTGTCCCCTGTGCCCCCGATCGGCTCCAGCAGGGGGACATCGGGCGCCGCCACCTCTGCCAGGATCTTTCCGTCCCGGGCATAGCGGTCAACTTTGCCCTTCACCAGCATGTGCCGGGCGGCGTTGTTGTCCGCGTATGCCAGTAAGAGCAGTTTTTCCGCCTGGTCCTCGTCGGCCAGAAGAAAGTTCCGGGTGTAGAAAGGATGGGGAGCGGACGCATCCGCCAAAAAGGCCAGTTCGCCGATATCCGGAGTGAAAAGGTCATAGCACCCGGCGTACCCGCTCATTTTCGCCGCGTACATGTAGCCCGCGTCCGCGATCAGAACGGGCCGTTCCGCGAGTTCCTCCATTGCCAGGAGGATGCGGTTGTGCCAGTCCACGTCGGGCAAAAGATAATGAAAGACCACCCCGCCGGGACGCAGTTCCGGCAGGATTTCCACCAGTCTCCGGTAGACCTCGCGCGATCCCTCTCCCCTGCCGGTGTCCCCGGCCGCCAGAACGAGAAGGCTTTCCCCGGAAGCGTCCGGCCGCACCCGGGCCCAGGCGCAGGCGGCCGCGGCCAGCATGGCCGGGCTGCCCCGACGCACGGGGCAGGCTCTTGCTCCCACAGACAACTCTCTTTCCAGAACAGTGAAAGAAGACAGGGTACAGGGAAAGTCCGGCTCGGGAATGGTACCGACAAAAAGCCAGGGACGGGACAAGGTCTCTTTACGCATGGGTCCTGTTCTTTGCGGCCATGCGCAACCGGCAAAGTTCCCGCACGGCCAGGTGAAGCGCATAGCCGCACAGTGTCTGCCCGTGTTCTTCCTCCACCGTCTCGTCAAGAAGGTGTTTCCCTATCAGCCTGGCGGCCAGATACGGCACATCGGGGCATCCGCCGCCCGAAACATTGACGATGCGCCCGGAGGCTTTTTCCACAGTGAGCTTCATGTTCGCGGCTCGAACCATGAGCCAGTTTCCGTAATCCTTGGTTTGAAACAGGGACATCGGTTCCAGCAGGGAATCCCGCGTGGGGCTCATCTGCAAGGGCGGAAGGCCGTGCGTCTTCAAAACGCCGACAGCCCGGAAAGCCTGCTCCACAGACACGACGAGCGCCATATCGCAACCCGTGCGCAAGGCCGGGGGCGGAGCCATGACCCGGACGGCCAGCCCCTCGGCCTGGAGAAAACTCTCCGCCTGAATGACTTCGCCGGTGTTGGCGAAGGAGAGAAAAGCCTCGCCCGCAGGATCGGATGCCGCTTGCGCCGGCTCTTTTCGCTGTTTGGAGAAGGCGGAACGCAAACGGGGAAAAATCGTCATGCGCTTTTCGTCAGGTTCATGACGGTATACTCCCGGGCCTCCGTAAGGGAGGCGACCGCCCATCCCAGGGAGGCCGCCAGGCGGGAAAGATTTTCCCGGGCAAAAGCGCAATCGAAACGAATTTCCACCTCCGTGACATCCCCTTTCTTGACGGCCTCCGAGAAGGCGAGAAGAGGTTCGGGGCAGGCCAGGCCGCAAACGTCGATGACAGTCGTGCTCATAAGCGCTCTCCTTATGCCGCTTTACGAAGATGAACGAGTGACAGACCCAGCAGAACCGCCAGACAGACATACACGGCCACGTCGCCATGCGGCCCGATGCCGGCAGGGGAACTCGCCAGGCCGAAGTTGTGGGCAAAGGCCGCGGCGACGATCATGCCGAACACAAAGAGGCCGGAATCCGCATCGCCTTCTCCGGCCATAAAAAGCTGGCGTCCGGGGCATCCTCCGGCCAGAGCGTACGCCCAACCGGCCGTCAGCATCCCCAGAAAGTTCCACAGGTGCGCGGCATGGGCCACTGGTTGCCCTGCAAATCCGACAGTGACTTTTCCCAGAAACAGGTTGAGGGCAAAGGCCACGATCAAAAAGGCGAGCACCCCGATGAGCAGATGGGTCTGACGGAACATGATCAGATCACGGAACGCGCCCATGGTGCAGAACCGGCTGCGTTGAGCGAGAAAACCGATCAGGAGGGCGCCGCCAAGGGAGTAGAGGAGGGGCGCATGCAGGGAACCGGGGCCTTTGACGGAATAGAAAAGGATGCCGCTTTTGCCTTCCCCGTCGATTTGGGGAAAGAGCAGAAGGAGCGCAAGGACGCCCAGCATCACCCCGGGCATGATAAAGCCGGCCCCCGTGCGTTGGGGGGCATTTCTTCCCAGCGAATACCCGCGTCGGAAAAAAACCGTTCCTATGCCTATGCCGGCGATGAGGCCCGCAATGCCGGTCAGCGCATTGAGATCGCCTCCCGCCAGGCGCAGAATCGCGCGCCAGGGGCAGCCGAGAAAGACCAGTGCCCCGGTCATGGCGCATATGCCGAGGAGGAAGCGCACCAGGGGGGCCGACCCGGCCCGGGGTTTGAATTCTCCAAAACACAGGGAGGCGACGAAAGCGCCCAACAAGAGCGCCGGAATCTCCGGGCGCAGGTATTGCACGATCTCCGTCCTGTGCAATCCCAGGCCTCCGGCTATGTCCCTCTCAAAACAGGCCACGCAAATCCCCATATTGGCCGGGTTGCCGGCATACTGCAAAGCAACGGCCACAGCCGCCAGGGCAGCGCCCGTCACCGCGATGCCGGCTCCGCCGGCGAACCAGTTTTGTTTCATTTGCATACGTCTATTCCTCCCATGACGAAAAACCTCCTGTGCGGGGTGACGAGCTGGAGATCCTCCAACCTGGAGGAGAGAGGGCTCTCACAACTTCCTTCTCAGCGGTCGAAAAGGTCTCTCCGGGAAAAACATGGCAGTTTCCTGGCAAAAAAACCCTCCCCTTCCTGGGACAGACAGAAAGGGCAAAACGAAGAACGAAGCCTGAACGAAGCCTGAACGAAGCCCGTTTGCCCCGTTCCGTTATCCATTGATACTGTAGTATTCCCTTGTCCGCAAGAAAAAAGAGAGTGTCTACTTAAATATATATAGTAGTCTCCAAGCGCGAAAAAGATACAGCCCATCCTCTTCCGGAGAGAGGGCAGAATCTGCCGCTTTGCCCGGGGCTTCGGTTTTTTTGTTTGAATCCTGCCCGGCTTTGGTGTAGAGCATAGAAATACGGCGCGGTTTTCGCGCGGGCTTTGCCAAAGGAGCGGCAGGATCATGCAACGGGTTCTGGAAAAAATGGGCAAGAAGCTCAACGAGTACGATGAAGCTTCCCTCATGCAGTTCTGGCAGCGCTACGCCATGCGGGCGCGCGATTTTGAGCCCTCCAGGAGATGAGAGGAGGCCGTTATCTCCCTCTGCCTTATCCAGGCCGTGCATTGGAAGAACCATCTCTTCAACTATCATCTTGCTCTTTCCGCTTCTCCGGCGTACAAGAACGAACTCCCCCCCTGCCGGATTTTTTCACCGCCATGAAAAAGAATTCCCCGGAGCGCGATGGCCCTGGCGAATCCGGCCGCCGGTATTGATCAAAACCCCGGAAGCGGATATGTGCTGACGGATATGCATGTACGGCGCATCCTTTTTCTGGCCCCCGCCCAGACCGTTACCCGCATCTTTCCGCAGTTGCGCGATGCCGGGATCGAGGTGGGCATCGCCGAAAACCTGAAAGGAGCCTCGGCTTTCATCCGCAAGGGACTGCCGGATCTCATCCTCTCCCGGGTCTTTTTGCCGGGCTACCGCCTTGAGGACCTGCTGGCCGTGGGCCGGGAGGACCCGCAATTCCCGCCGGTCATCGCCTTTTCCGAGCGGGCCGTTCCGGAGGAAGCGGCGCGGGTTCTGGAACTCGGCGCCAGGGAGTTCTGGCTTGAGCCTCTGGATGTTGACAAGATAGAGGCCGTCCTGCCCAGGGAGACGAAGAAGATCCCTCCTTTGGCCTCCAGCACCCTGGGCGGCCGCAAACCGGCCCCCTGCGGGGAAGGCCCGCGCATCGTGGGGAACAACCCCGCGATGCTCCGCGCCCTCTCCCTGGCCCGACAGGTGGCCCGTTCCAGGGCCACCGTGCTGATTTCCGGAGAATCCGGCACCGGCAAGGAAATGTTCGCCCGCTACCTGCACGCCCAAAGCGACCGGGCCAACCAGCCCTTCGTGGCCGTCAACTGCGCCGCCCTGCCGGAACACCTGCTGGAAAGCGAGCTTTTCGGCCATGAAAAGGGGGCCTTCACCGGGGCCATTGCCCGCAAACTCGGAAAATTCGAGCTGGCCGACAGCGGTACCCTGCTTCTGGATGAAATTTCCGAAATGGACCTGGGCCTTCAGGCCAAACTGCTGCGTGTCCTGCAGGAGGGCGAGATTGACAGGGTCGGCGGCATGGAGACCGTCCGGGTGGACGTGCGGATTCTGGCCACCACCAACCGCAACCTGGAAGACTGGGCGGCGAAGGGCAAATTCCGCCAGGATCTTTTCTTCCGCCTGAACGTCATTCCCCTGCGGCTGCCCTCCCTGCGGGAGCGGGGGGAGGACGTCCTGGCCCTGGCCGCTTTTTTCCTCGATCTCTACGCGCGGGAATACCATTTGCCTCCGGCGGATCTGGCCCCGGAGGCCAGGGCCTGGCTCCTGGACTACGCCTGGCCGGGCAATGTGCGGGAATTGCAGAATCTTATGGAACGGGCCGTTCTGCTTTCCGGAGGACGCCCCATCCTTCCCGCCCATTTCCTGCTGGAGGGAGAGGAGTGGCCCTTGTTCGCGGAAGGCTGCCCGCCCGCTGCGGACAGCCCCGCGGGCCCCGCCTCCGGCGGAGAACCGGAAGCCGCGGGCGCCGCCTCCCCGGCTGAAGAGGGCGCCTTTGCCGGCGGGGTCATCCCCCTGCATGAAATGGAAAGAATTCTGATCAGCAAGGGGCTGGCCCAGACCGGGGGCAACCGCACCCAGGCGGCGGAGCTGCTGGGGATTTCCGTGCGCACCTTGCGCAACAAGCTCAATGAATACCGCGAAGCCGGCATCCGGGTGGAATAGAACCGCAGCCGCCAGAAGGGGACCTTCATGCTGGACAGCATTCGCAACAACTCCCGATCCTTTGGGGTGAAAATCATTTTCGGGGCCATTATTCTGGTCTTCCTCTTCTGGGGGGTGGGCAACTTCAGCGGCGGTTCCGTGAGCAGCGTGGCCCAGGTCAACGGAGAGGCCATCTCCATCCAGGATTTCGGGCGGGTCTTCAGCCGGGTCTTTGAGTCCGAGCGTTCCCGCTCTCCGGATTTCGCCGGAAATGCCGAGGATCTGCTGCGGCTCAAGCGCCGGGTTCTGGAAGAGATGATCTTCGCCGTCCTCTGGCGGCAGGAGGCGGAACGGCTTGGACTGTTCATTTCTCCCCATGAGCTGCTTGCGGATACTGCCGGCCTGAGCGTTTTCCAGGATGCCTCCGGCAAATTCGACCGCGACAGGTACCAGAGCATTCTGGCCGCCCGGGGGATTACCGCCGGGCAGTATGAGGCCGGGCGGCGCCGGGAGCTGCTGGTGGAAAAGATGCAGCGCTATGTCCTGATGAGCGCGGCCGTCAGCGAGGAAGAGGCCAGGGCCTATTTCGATTTCGGCCTGGAAGGCCGCCGGGCCGGCTATGTGCTCTTTCCCCTGGAGGACTATCTGGACAAGGCCGAGGTCAGCGCAGAGGACGTTGCCGCCTTCTATGCGGACTCGCCGCAGATCTTCCGCACGGACCCCGAGCTTGACCTGACCTATCTGCCTCTGACGCCGGCCCTGCTCGCGGCCGGGTATGAGGTGTCCGAGGAGGAAACGGCGGCCTATTACGCGGACAAGGCCTCCTCCTTTGCCCTGCCCGCGCGCTACAAGGTCCGGCATATCTTTCTGGAAGTTCCGGAAAAGGCGCCGGAAGACGCCGCGGCCAGGGCTGAGGCCCGAATGGCGGAAATCCTGGCCCGGTTGAAGGCCGGCGGGGACTTTGCCGCCCTGGCCGGGGAATTTTCCGAGGACGATTCCTCCAAAAACGCGGGCGGCGATCTCGGCTGGCTGGAAGAGGGCCGCATTGCCCTGCCGGGGGTTGAGGAGGCCCTGGCGGGACTTTCGCCGGGAGAGATCAGCGGCGTCCTGGCCTCTCCTTTCGGTCGGCACCTGTTCAAACTGGAGGATAAGGCGGCGGCGGCGCGGCGCCCCCTGGACGAGGTCAGGGCGGAGATCCGGGAAACCCTGGCCCTGCGGAAGGCCGAGGCTGATTTTCCCGCGGTGCAGCAAGCCGCCGAGGATGCCCTGAACCTCGGCCTTTCCTTTGAGGAACTGGCCCGCCGCTTCAAGGTGGAGGTGCGCAGGACGGGCCTTGTGGACGAATTCGCGGCGATGGATCAGGCCAAGCTGCAGAGCGGGGCGCGCAAGTTGCTGCAGGACGCCGTATCCGGCCTGGCATCCCCGGCGGGAGAGGTTTCCGCCCCTGCCGCCCCTGCCGCCAATGCCAGCGCGGCCGCTCCGGGGGGAGAGGCCTTAGCCCCTGCCGCCGCTGCCCTGGCGCCCCAGCCCGCCCCCCTGGTTCTGCCCGTGCCCCTTGAAATTGTGGACGGCATTGCCCTGGTGGCGGTGGAGCAGGCCAAACCCGCCAGGATCCGTCCTCTGGACGAAGTTCGGGGCGAGATTGTGGACACCCTGAAACGGGAAGCGGCCCTGCGCCTGGCCCGCGCCGCCGCTGCCGAGGCCCGGCCCGGCTTCGCGGGAGAAGCCGCGCCCGAGGATTTCCGCTCCAGGCTGGCCGAGAGCGCGGCCTTCAGCCGGGCCATGCCCGTCGTTCCCGGCCTTGAAGGCAGCGAATCCCTGGCCCGCTCCCTCCTGTCCTCCCTGGACGGCGCATGGCTGCCCGGCGTTCACGATACCGCCGGAGGGGCGGTCATCGCCAGGGTGGCGGAGGTGATTCCCGCCAGGGACGAGGACTGGCTCCGGCTGAAGGAGACCTTTCTGGCACAGTTCCGGGAGCACAAGGCCAATGAACTGGCCCTCGCCTTTCTGCAAAACCTGGTGGCCGGGGCGGATATCGTCCAGCCGGAGGGTATCCTGGAACAGCTGCGTTATCGTTAGAAAAATTCTCTGGATGGGTTATGGCGGCGCAAAGGTTCCGTTCCTGTTCCCGCGTCTGGGAAGCCATGCCTCCCTTCCTGCGCCAGGCCCTGCTCCTCGGCGGGGACGCCGGGCCGCGTCTGTTGCGTCTGGCGGAGGAACTCCTGGTCCGCCTGGACGGCTCCCCTCACTCCCGGACGCTCACCGCCCTTTTTCTGGACATGGTTTCCTTTGCCTGGGAAGCCTCCTGCTTTGACCCCCAGGCCGCCTCCGTGGCCCATCAGCTGGATTGCCAGAGGCCCTTTCTGCCTCCCTCCCTGCGATCCTTTGCCGCGGCCTGCGCCGGGGCCCGCCCGGCGGACCGCGCTGCGGGCGCCCGTTTCGAGGATCTTTTCGCGGCCCAGGAAACGGAAGAGGTGAGGCTTTTTCTGGAGGATCGGCGCAAGGCCGAGGCCGGGAATCTCTACTGGTTCCGTTTCGCCCGCCTCCTGGGACTGCGCGAGGGCTGCGCGCGCTGGTACGAGTCCTGGCTGGAGGCGGAGGTCCTGCCTTCCTCCATCCGCAGGGCCTTGCGGGCGGAGCTGGACTTTGCCCGCGAAGACTGGTCCGGCGCGGAAAAGGGTTTTGCCGCGGCCCACGCCGAGGCCCCCCTGGCCGATTTTCTGGTCAAGCGGGGCGAATGCCTGCACCGCCAGGGCCGGCGTGAAGCGGCCGCGGCCTGCTGGTCCGTGGTTCTGCGGCAGCGTCCCTGGCAGATCAATCTCATCCTCCGGCTCAGCGATATCCTCCTTGACCGGGATCTGCCCCGGGGCCCCCCGGACGGCTCCGGGCGCATCCTCCTCTATACCTGGAATCACGCCGCGGATCTGGATAAGGCCCTTGGCGCCCTCGCCGCCTCGGAACTCGGCTCCTGCGGCATCACCCTGCTGGATAACGGCAGCGCCGACGCGACCCCGGAAGTTGTCGGCCTCTGGCGGGATCGCCTGGCCGGCCGCCTGGAGACCGTTGTCCTGCCCACCAACGTGGGCGCCCCCGCGGCCCGGAACTGGCTGCTGAGCATGGACACAGTCCGCGCCGCCGACTGGGTGGTCTTTCTGGATGACGACGCCCTGGTTCCCCCCGATTGGCTGGGCTTGTTCGGCGCGGCCCTCGCCGCCTATCCCGGCGCCCGCGTCCTCGGCTGCCGGGTGGTGGATCAGGCCGCTCCCCTGAGCGTGCAGATCGTGGATCTGCATTTTGACGCCGGCGGCGGCGAGGAGGACCGGGCGGAACGGCAGATCTCCGAAGGCCGCGGCTTTGTGCCCCATGCCCTGGAAAGCGCCGACTTCGGGCAGTTCTCCTATCTCAGGCCGGCCATGTCCGTCACCGGCTGCTGCCACCTCCTGACCCGCGCCTCCATTGAGGAGACCGGCCTTTTCGACCTGCGCTTTTCCCCCTCCCAGTTCGATGACTTTGAACGGGATCTGCGCGCCGCCCTTGCCGGATCTTCCTGCGTCTATCAGGGACACCTGGCCGTCCGGCACATCAAGCGCAGCGGGGCCATGCCCGGCATGTCTTCCTGGCAACAGGCCAATGTGGGCGGCAACCTGTTCAAATTGTGGAATACCTACAGCAACGAACAGCTGGAAGAAATCATCCGCGCCGACAACCGGATTCTGTGGGAAGACCTGCAACAGCGCCTGGCCGGGATGGGGCTGTGAGCAAAAGGATGAGATCAGCGCCTAAAAACAATACCGAGACTACACCATTTGGAGTATTCCGCACCTGGCGGCGATTTTTTATTCTTGCGCCCATAAGGGGAAAAAGAGGGAAAAATTGATGGCCTGATGTTCCGGACCGGGGCTGGGAATGTGCCTGGTAGCCTTGGAGCCTGACAGCCATTGCGGGTGGCGGAGCCGGATGGTTGCGTCCAGGATGGGGGCGGCTGATGATAGCGGTTGGGATTGACAGCGGCAGCCAGAATACCAAAGGAGTCGCCTGGGAAGACGGCAGGGTCCTTGCCCGGGCCATCCGGCCGACGGCCTTTGAGACCAACGGGGCGGCGGCGGCTGTTTACCGGACCCTTCTGGCGGAACTGAAAAAGCCGGCCGCCGCGGCGGTGGTTTCCACGGGCGCGGGCCGGAAAAGCATCGAATTCGCTGACGGCGAGATCAATGAAATCCGTTCCGCGGTCCGGGGCGCGCGTTTTGCCGCTCCGGGCGCGCGCCTGATTATCGATCTGGGGGCCGAGGCCTGCCGGGTCATCAAGCTGCATGCTGACGGCCAGGTTGACAGCTATGAAGTCAACGACAAATGCGCCTCCGGAGTCGGGACCTTCATTGAGACGATGGCCCGCGCCCTGCAGGTCACGATGGAGGACATGGGGCCTCTTTCCCTGAAATCCACGAGGATTGTGCCGATGAACGCCCAGTGTGTGGTCTTTGCCGAATCCGAAGTGGTTTCCCTCATCCATCAGAAAGAATCCAAGGAAGATATCGCCTGCGCCATCCACACCGGCGTGAGCAACAGGATCAATTCCATGGTCCGCCGGGTGGGCATAGTGGACGGGATCGTCCTGATCGGCGGAACCGTCCTCAATACAGGCCTGGCCAAATGTCTGCGCGACGCCTTCGGCCGGGAGGCCGTCGTCCCGGAAAAGGCGCAGTACATCAGCGCCTTGGGGGCGGCCCTGTATGCGGCGGAACTGGCCGGAGGCAAAGGCTGATTGGGAGCGGTTCACGAAGGAAACGCGTGAACCGCTCTGCTAAGGATTTGCAAGCGCATCCTTGCCGCGAAACGGGAGCGGGCGGGCTTTGCCCGCCGTCAGGCGGCAATCACGGCGGAAAAGGCTGTCAGGGGCGGCGACGTGGACTATTGGAGATGGACGGAAAGCGCCTGGAAAGACCCGGATGTTCCCGACTGGCGGGGAGCGATGGTCACGGCGGGCGTGGATATCGGCTCCACCAGCACCCAGGCGGTCATCTTGCTGGACGGGAAACTCTACGCCTATGCCAACATGCGCACCGGTTCCAACAGCCCCAATTCGGCCCTGGAGGCGATGAACCGGGCCATGGAGGGAACGGGGCTGACTCTGGAGGATTTGCGCTTTACCGTGGGCACCGGCTACGGGCGGGTCAATGTGCCCTTTGCCCACAAGTCCGTGACCGAGATTACCTGCCACGCCCGGGGGGCCAATTATCTCTACGGCCCGACGGTGCGCACCATTCTGGACATGGGCGGGCAGGACTGCAAGGCCATAGGCTGCGACGCCAAGGGGGCCGTGACCTCCTTCATGATGAACGACAAGTGCGCCGCCGGCACCGGCCGGGGGATGGAGGTGATCGCCAACCTGCTGGCGGTGCCGGTCGAGGAAATCGGCCCCCTGTCCCTGAGCATTGACGGGGAGCCGGAGCCGGTGTCCAGCGTCTGCGTGATCTTCGCCAAGACAGCGGCCACCGGCCTGATGCGGGCGGGGTGGTCCAAAGAGAAGGTTCTGGCCGCCTACTGCCTGGCTATGGCCATTCGCGTGGTCAGGCTGCTGGAGCGCAACGGCGTGGAGGAGGATTTCGCCATCACCGGGGGCATCGCCAAAAACTCGGGGGTGGTCCGGAGGATAGAGAGACTCCTGGGCATCACGGCCCTGAAGACCGACCTGGACACCCAGATTGCGGGCGCCCTGGGCGGGGCCTTGATCGCCGGGGATCTGCTGAGGAAGAGGCAGGCTTCAGGGAAGGGCTGAGGGTTCGGGGCTTAGGCCCAAACTCCGGCGGGGGGAGAGGCATGATCGCCCACTATGGCTTTGAGGACGGCAGCGGCGTCTTTTACATCACCATTGACACCGGCAAGTGCGCCCGCTGTGAGGACAGGGGCTGCGCCGGGGGCTGTCCCGAAGGTCTTTTCGCCCTTGAGCCCGACGACGAGGATATCCCCGTGGCCGGAATACGGGAGCAGGCCCGCAATGCCCTCAAGGCCGCCTGCGCGGCCTGCAAGCCCCTTGAGCGGCGCCCGGCGTTGTTGCCCTGCCAGAAGTCCTGCGGCCTGGAGGCCATCACGCATTCCTGGTGAAGGGCATTTTTTTGAGAGCCGTTCACCCTGAAAAGGAGCGCGCGGCCGGGCAAGGATTCGCGGGCGAATCCTTGCCCCGAAACAGGAGCTGGCCGCCGCAAGCGGACTGTTGCGAGCGTTCATTGCCATAACAGCAAGGAGGCCGGGAATGAAGACGGAGTATGAGAGTGTTCTCTACCGGGTTGAAAACCGGGTTGCCACCATCAGCCTGAACCTGCCCAAAAAGCTCAACGCCCTTGACGCCGTCCTGGCGCGGGAACTGGCCGAGGCCATGACCCGGGCGGCAAAGGACAGCGGCGTGAAGGTGGTTGTCGTGACCGGCGAGGGCAGGGCCTTTTGCGCCGGCGGCGACGTCGCCTATTTCACCACCCTGGACCTGGAAGGGAGCATTGCCTTTATCCGGGACGCCCAGGCCCTGGTGGGCGCCTTCACGAAAATGCCCAAGCCGGTGATCGCGGCGGTCAACGGCTTTGCCGTGGGCGCGGGCTTGTCGCTGACCCTGCTCAGCGACATCGCCATTTCTTCCGACAAGGCCGTGTACGGACTCGCCTTTGTCAATATCGGCCTGATCCCAGACCTGGCGACGCTCTATTTCCTGCCCAGGATCATCGGGCTGCAGAGGGCGAAGGAACTGGCCTTCACCGGCAGGAACATCGACGCCGCGGAGGCCTGTCGCCTGGGGATCGTCAACTCGGTTGTGGAGCACGACAAACTGGAGGAAGAAGTCAGCCGGCTGAGCCTTTTGCTGGCCGGACAACCCGGAGAGTCCATGCGGGCCTCCAAAACCATGCTGAACATGAGCCTGGATATGGGCCTGGATGAACTGGTGGAAATGGAAGCCCTGGCCCAGGGCGTGCGGATGGTTTCGGCGGATTCCCGGGAAGGCGTGGACGCCTTTCTCAAGAAAAGAAAGCCGAATTTCGCCTAGGCGGCGCCCCGGCGGCCGCCGGAGGCAGGCAAGTGTTGCAGAGGACAACCACAGCACAGGGAGGCTTGAGATGAATTGGAAAGAAATCTATAAATCACGGTGTGTTGATGTGGATACCGCCTTCAAGGCGGTCAAGAACGCCGACAAGGTGGTGATCACCCCGGCCGCGGCCCAGCCGGTCAGCCTGATGGACGGCCTGGCCCGGCGCATCCGGGAACTCGACAGCATCACCATCGCCCATCTTCTGCCCTTTTTGCCCTCCATGCCCTATCTGGAGGAGAGCATCAGGCCCAAGGTGCGCTTCATCACCTCCTATCTGGGCGGAGCCATCAGGGAATATGTCAACCAGGGCGAGGGGGAGTATGTTCCCGTCTTCCTGAAGGACTGGCCGGAAATGTACGGCCCGGTCTACCAGCCCGATGTGGTCCTGACCCATGTTTCTCCTCCGGACAGGCACGGATACTGCAACATGGGCATCTCCATCATCTACATGGAAAGCGCGGTCAGGTTCGGCAAGACGATCATCGCGGAAGTCAATGAAAACATGCCCCGCATCCATGGCGACGGTTTCGTCCATGTCTCCGACATCGCTTATTTCGTGGAAAACAATTTCCCGGTCAAGGAAGTTCCGCGTCCGCAAATCAGCAAGGTGGAGGAGGCCATCGGCAGCCATGTGGCCGAACTGATCAACGACGGGGACTGCCTGCAGATGGGCATCGGCGCCATTCCCGACGCCGTCCTGCTCTTTCTGAAAAACAAGCGCGGCCTGGGAATCCACAGCGAGATGTTTTCCGACGGGGTCATGGATCTGCTGCTGGAGGGCGTGATCGACAACAAGCGGAAGAACCTGCATCCCGGCAAGATGATCTCCACCTTTGTCATGGGCACCCGCGCCTTTTACGACTTTGTGGACGACAACCCCAGCGTCCTGCTGGTGCCGGCCGAATACTCCAACGACCCGGTGATCATCGGCAAAAACAGGAATATGATCAGCATCAACTCTTCCATCAGCGTGGACCTGATGGGCCAGGCCGCTTCCGAGAGTATCGGCACGCAGCAGTTCAGCGGCACCGGCGGCCAGGTGGATTTCATCCGCGGGGCGGCCCTTTCTCCCGGAGGCAAGGCAATCCTGGCCTTCCCATCCACCGCGGGCAAGCCGGACAAACTCCAGTCGCGCATCGTGCCGCAGCTGCCGCTGGGCACGCCCGTCAGCACCAGCCGGAACGATATCGATTATGTGGTGACCGAATACGGGATCGCCCATCTCAAATACAAATCCATGCGGGAACGGGCGCGGGAGCTCATTGCCATCTCCCATCCGGATTTCCGTTCCGAACTTACGGAGAGCCTGAAGAAAATGAAGTGGTGACCTGCAACATCGGGAAAGGGAGGAGACAATGACGGAAGAAACAACATCCTTTGCAACCGGGATCGGCAATGCGAGCATAGAGGCCTGGAAAAAAGAGGGCAAAAAGGTTGTCGGGACAATCTGTTGCCATGTGCCGGAGGAGATTATCCATGCCGCCGGAATGCTGCCGGTGCGCATCCGGGCGACCGGCTGCACCGACGACAGCAAGGCGGAAGTCTGGATGTCCAGCTTCAGCTGTAGTTTCGCCCGCTCCTGTCTCCAGCTCTTTCTGGACGGAACGTACAGCTTTCTCGACGGCATGGTGGCTTCCGACG
>JAISNZ010000245.1 GCA_031275955.1 Desulfovibrio sp.
CTGCGCGCGGTGGACGCCACCATGCTTTGAAACTCTTAACCCTGGACGCGGCGCCTTTCCCGGTGTACACGGAAATGGCCGTTGTATTTTCTGAGGTGGCGCATGCCCCCCGCATGTCCCCGGAGGGGTTTGGGGCTAAGCCCCGTTGCGGCGGCGTTTTCCAGGAAATGCGGATAGTGTTTCAATCCACAGCCGGAGGCTGCTATGGAAATCAAAAATAGTCTGATCCCCAACGCGGATCCCTATCGCGCCAATCTGGACAAGGCCCGGGCGGATCGGCACGCGGTCCGGGCGAACCCGGAAAGCGCGGGCAGGTCTCAGGGCGACGTCGTGACGGTTTCGTCCGAGGCCGTGCTGCGCACGGAGGCTTACCGGGCGGCCGGGGCAGCCCCGGACATTCGCCGGGAAAAGGTGGACAGAATCAAAGAAAGCATCGCCTCCGGCGCCTACGCCCCAGATTCCCGGGCCATTGCCCGGAAGATTCTGGAAAGCGACGCCTTCCTGGCCGGCACTCTCGGGGAATAGCCCCATCTTCCGCCTTCGCGTCCCTCTGGTCCTGGCCTCGGATTCGCCGAGGCGCCGCGCCTTTCTGCGGGATCTGAACCTGCCGGCGCGGCTGGTCTCCCCCCGGCGCGGAGCCGAACCTGTCCCCCTGCCGGACGAGTCTCCGGAACATTTCGTCCTCCGCGCCGCCTCCGCCAAGGCCGCCTCCTGCCTCCCCCTGCTGAGCGCAGACGCGAAGGCTCTCCGCCTGCCCGCGGACAGCCTGATTATCGCCGCGGACACCATTGTCGTCTTCAATGGCCGCATCCTGGGAAAACCCGCCGACCGCGCGGAGGCCTTGGAATTCCTTCGCCTTCTTGCCGGCCGGAGCCATGAGGTTCTTACTGCCTGCGTTCTGGAAAGCCAGGCCAAGCGCGAATCCTTCCTCGTGCGGACCCGGGTGGCCCTGTGGAGTTGCCCGGACGCCCTCCTTGTCGCTTACGCCTCCGGCGACGAACCCCTGGACAAGGCCGGGGCCTATGCCGTCCAGGGTCAGGGGGCCTTTCTGGTCAAAAGTCTCCAGGGGTCCTGGAGCAACGTGGCCGGTCTGCCCCTGGCCGAACTCGTTCAGGCCCTCCTGCGCATGGGCGCCCTTGCGCAAGAGAGCGCTTTTCTTTAGGCTCCCTTCGGCCCGGAAGAGAGACGCGGGGCGACGTACGGCCCCGGCGCCTCCGGCGGGGAAAGAGGCGGAACAGGCCCGGGGCGCGCCCAGAGGGAATCGTGACGGAAAAAAGAGAACATCTCCTTGACCTTCTGGCTCTGGGCTATGCCAGGATGGGCTTTATCGGCAAAAGTCCCCGCGCTCCCGGAACCTGCGCCTCGCTGGTAACCATCTGCCTCGCCCCCCTGATTTTTCTGCCCCTGCCCCCCTTCCTGCGCTTCCTCTTTCTGGCTTCGGTCTATCTGCTCGGCGTCAAGGCCTGTGATCGGGCCGAGCGCATCCTGAAGGAAAAGGACCCTCCCCAGGTGGTCATTGACGAATTTTTCGGGCAGCTTCTGGTCTGCCTGCCTTTTCCTCAGCTGGAAATCTGGCATCTCGCGGCCGCCTTCGTTCTTTTCCGGATTTTCGACATCGGCAAACCCTGGCCGGTCAACCTCGCCGAGAAAGCGCCCGGAGGCGCCGGCGTCATGCTGGACGATCTGGTCGCCGCTCTCTATGCCCTGATCTGTCTGGCCGCCCTGCGCTGGATCGTGGGCTGACGGACCTCCCCGCTCCCGCGGATCGGACCATATTTTCGGTTTTTTTCGTTTTCCGGATATGCTATGAAAGAGCGCATCGTCCGCTGCGGCCTCAAAAAGCGGTTTGTCCGGAGTGCCAATGGCCGTGACCTATAAAATTGGCGAAGCGGCCGCATTGTTGCGGCTGAAGACCTATGTGCTGCGTTTCTGGGAAACGGAATTTCCCCAGATCGTGCCCTTGCGCACCGAGAAGGGGCAACGCCTGTATACTGAAGAACATCTGGCCCTTCTGGATCGCATCCGCTTTTTACTTCATGAACACGGCCTGACCATTGAAGGCGCCCGCAAGGTCCTGGCCGAAGAGGCCGGCCGGGGCGTCCGCTACGCGCATCCCGTCCCCCCCGGCCGGCCGGCGCCGGTTTCCGCCAGGGCGCGGGGAACCACGGGCATTTCCGTCTCCGGCCACAAGACGGAAACAGGCTTTGCCGGACGAAGCGGCGCGGGAAGGGATCGGGCCGGCCGGCCGCCTTCCCGCCAGCCGGAGAAGGCCGCGTCCGGGGAATCCTTTCCCCCCGCGGCGGCCCCTCCTTTTCCCGCCGGGGAGACCGTCCCGCCGCCGGACAGGATAGACCGGCTTTCCCCGGAAAAGGCGGAGCCATCCGATCCCGGGCAGGCAATACGCTCCCGGAGGGATATCATGGAAGAACTCGAGGCTGTGGCCGCTCTGCTGCGGGGCGCGCCCTCCGGGAACGGCCGATGATCCTTTCCCCTTCCCTCCTGTCCGCGGACTTCGGCAATCTGGAGCGGGAACTGGCCGCTCTGCGCCAAGCCGGGCTTTCCTGGGCGCATTGGGATGTCATGGACGGCATGTTCGTCCCCAACATCACCTTCGGCCCCCCGATCATCCGCAGACTGCGCCGGGAGAGTCCCCTTTTTTTCGATGTCCACCTGATGATCGAGGCCCCGGAGCGGTATCTGGCCGATTTTGCCGCAGCCGGAGCCGATCTTCTGGTGGTTCATGTCGAGGCTTCCCGCCACCTGGACCGCACCCTGCGGGAAATCCGCAGGCTGGGGATGCGGGCCGGGGCGGCCCTCAATCCCTCCACGCCCGTGTCCGCCGTGGAAGAAGTGCTGGATACGCTTGATCTTGTCCTGATCATGAGCGTCAATCCCGGCTTCGGGGGACAGACCTTTCTTCCCCGCAGCCTGGACAAGGTCCGCTCCCTGGCGGAACTTCTGCGGCGCAGGGGCAGCGCGGCTCTCATCGCAGTGGATGGGGGAGTGGACCCGGGCAATGCCGGAGAACTGACCCGCCAGGGAGCGGATGTGCTGGTTGCCGGTTCCGCCTTTTTTCATTTTCCCCCCTATGCGGAACGGCGGGCGGCCTTCATCGCCGCCGCCCCTTCCGGCCGGGCCGATCCGTCCGCCCTCTTCGGCCTGATCCCCTGAATCGCGCGCCCGGCCCACCTGTCCGGACCAAGGAGCTGTTATGCCCTCACCCAAGGAACTTGCCAACGCCCTCCGTTTCCTGTCCATGGACGCCGTGGAAAAGGCGCAGTCCGGCCATCCCGGCGCCTGCCTGGGCATGGCCGACATGGGGGAAACCCTTTGGAACGGGTTTCTCAAACACAACCCGGCATCCCCCCACTGGAGCGATCGGGACCGCTTTGTCCTTTCCAACGGCCATGCCTCC
>JAISNZ010000019.1 GCA_031275955.1 Desulfovibrio sp.
TCATATTCACCCTTTTCTGGATGGGAACGGAAGAACCTCGCGCCTTCTTTCAACCCTATGCCTTTACCGGGCGGGGTACGACTTCAAAAGACTTTTTACCATCAGCGAGTATTATGATCTGGATCGCGCCGCCTTTTACCAGGCGATCCAGAGTGTGCGCCAAGCCGACATGGATATGACCGGATGGCTGGAGTATTTCGTAGATGGTTTGAGTACTCAGTTGCATGAGATCAAGGAGCGTGGAGAACAGACTATACGGCGTGATGCGATAGTTCAGCGGTATGTTTTGAATGAACGCCAGGGCAAAGCCCTAGGTTTGCTCCTCCGGCAAGGCAAATTGACCATCCGGGATTTTGAGGCCGCATGCCCTGATATCAATCGCCGCAGTTTGCAGCGGGATTTGAAGAATATGATTGATAAACGAATTCTTGTTGAAGTCGGAGCGGGAGCGACAGACCCTAAGCGGCATTATGTTCTGGCGGGCTATGACAAGCTGTGACCCTGAGTTATGACAAGCAGTGACCCCGGTGGACTTCCAGCATCTTGCGGAAGGCGAAGAGGTTCGCTCCGGTAGGGGCCTGAGCGGCGAGTTCGGAGAGCTTCTGTTGATGCGCCTGATTATTGCCTCAATCTCCCCCTTGGACAAGACGTCGGCCAGTTGCCGCCCTTTGACGTTCATCCCGGCGTTGCGCAGCGCGTCTTGCAGCTTGCTCACCAGTTGCGGCGGGAGCGTCCAGGCGGGCTATTTCGCGGGTTGATCCGCCGGAGCTAAGGCGCCCTGGGGAGAAGGAGCGGGAAGGGCCGGGCCGCCCTGAGGCGAAGGAGCGGGAAGGGCCGGGCCGCCTTGGGGAGAAGGGGCTGGAAGGGCCGGGCCGTCCTGGGGCGAAGGCGAGGGAAGGGCCGGGGCGGCGTCAGGCACGGAGGGATCCTCGGTGGACAGGTCGAGAATGACGGATTCATGCTCCACCTGCCGGGCCGTCAGGATATTGTAGCTCAGGGAGGTGACCACAAATATGACGGCAATGAAGGCGGTCAGCTTGACCAGAATGCCGCCGGCGCCCGTGCCGCCGAACAGGGATTGCGACCCGCCGCCGAAAATGACGCCCATGCCTTCCTTGCCCGACTGCAACAGAACAAGGACGACAAGTATCAGGCAGACGACGATGTGCAGGGTCAAAATCATGTTTTCCACTGGGCAACTCCTTGGGGGAGCCTCATCAGGCAAGGGCAATGGCGGAAAAGCTTTCCGCCTGGAGAGAGGCTCCGCCTACCAGAACTCCATTGACATTGTCAAGCCCCAGAATCGTTCCGGCGTTGTCGGGTTTGACGCTTCCCCCGTAAAGGATGCCGATCTCCCCGCCCCGGCCGGCATATTTCCGCTCCAGAAAGGCGCGGATCACGGCGTGCGACTCCAGAATCTCCGCGGGCCCAGCCACCCTGCCCGTGCCGATGGCCCAGACGGGTTCGTAGGCGACGGCAAAACGGGGAAGAAAGACGGGGTCCACGGCGGCAAGACCCGCTTCCAGTTGTCGTTCCAGGACAGGCTGGAGGTCGCCCCTTTCCCGTTCCGGCAGCGATTCGCCGACGCAGAGGATCACGCCAAGTCCCGCCTTCAGGGCAAAGGCCGTTTTCCGGCCGATCAAAAGGTCGCTTTCCTGAAACAGGGACCGGCGTTCCGAATGCCCGGCCAGTACCCAGGTCCCTCCCGCGGCCCGGATCATGGCCGGAGAAATTTCACCGGTAAAGGCGCCCTCCTCGGCCGGGTAGCAGTTCTGCGCCCCGAGGCTGACGGCGGGAAAGGCCGCCCTGGCCTGTCCGGCCTGGGCAAGGGCCGTGAAGGGGACAAAGACGATCACCTGCCGATCCTCCGGCAGGGAGGAAAGCCTTCGGCCCAAATCCGTCAGGGTTAAGACGGCTTCCTCTCCGGTCTTATACATCTTCCAGTTGGCCGCCAGGAGCAGCTTCATGGGCGCAAACCTCCTTTCTCCGCGACAAAGGGCATTCCAGAATCAGGGCGTCCTCGCCGCTATCCGCATAATATCTTTTCCGCCGGCCGCAGGGAGTAAACCCCAGCCCTGCATACAGGGCCATGGCTTCTTCATTGCCCGGCCGCACCTCAAGGACGGCCCGCCGCGCGCCGAGCTCAGCCGCCAGTTCCAGCCCCAGAACAAGCAGGGCGCGGCCCAGTCCCCGGCGGCGGAACTCCGGCAGCACTCCCAGATTGTAGATCTCCAAATCCGCCGCCGCGGGGGGAAAGACCAGGCTCAGATAGGCGATCAGCCTGCCCCCGGCGGAACGCAACCCGAAGACGGGCGCCGGGCCGAGGGCGCCGGGAATGCGCCAGGGCCCGATATCCCCGGGGCAGGCGGCGGACGGAAGAAAGCCCTCAAAAAAACCGCGCCCGGAAGCGAGGAAAGCCTTGCACTGGGCCAGGCTCCAAGGCATACTGAAACACACCGCCTCAAGGGCGGCGAGTTCTTCCGCATCCCTTTCCCCGAGCAGAAACAGGCCATATCCGTCGGGCGGCTTCAGCATAGAGCCTTTCCACCTGCACAGGGATTCCCGCCCGAAAGGACAGGACCATGCCCCACCTTCCTCCGAGCATCACCCTGCCGGGAGCCGGAAGACGGTTCCGCTCCAGGCTCCCCCGGAGGCCAAAGGACGGACGCCTTCCGGATGAAGCCGCCCTTGCGGCCTTCCTGCAGCCTTCCGTTCCCGCGTTTTTGCAGATCCTGGAAATTACCGACAGCCAGGACCGGCCCCTCATGCTCCTGCAACCGGACGCGGCCCTGCGCCAGAAGCTTTACCGCCGCATCGCCTGCACAGCCGTGCGCGGCAAGGGAGAAATTCTGTACCTGTACAGGCGCGCCGGATCGATGCTGGAGCATCAGGGCCGCTGGGATTTGTGCTCCGGCCCTGTTCTGGCCGGGGAGGCCAGAGAGGATGCCGCCCGCCGCCTGCTCCTCGCCCGCGCCGGCCTCGCGGATCCGCAGGTGGCGGAAATCCTGCGCCGTCCGGCGAACCGGGAATCGCCCGCCCAGCTGACCCTCTTCGCCGCCCGCCTGCCCCAAGGCGTCATTCCGGACAGGGAGGAAACCCTGGCCGTGGACGCCGACGAACTGGAAGGTCTTGTGGCCCATACCCCGGAATTGCTCACTCCCGCCCTGATCTGGGCCGCCGGGACAGGCCGGCTGTTCAGTTGATATAGACGCTTTCGTAAAAGGCCCGATTCTCCAGAGTCTTTCCGGTGCCGCGGACCACGGTGGTCAGGGGGTCGCTGTCAATGCGGATGTTCAGGCCGGTGCTCTTGTGCAGAAGCAGGTCCAGTCCCTTGAGCAAGGCCCCGCCGCCGGTCAGCAGGAGGCCGTTGGCGCTGATGTCGGCGGCCAGTTCAGGCGGCGTCTTTTCCAGGGCCTTGTGCACGGCCAGCAGGATGGCGCGCACGGGATCCGTAAGGGCCTCGCGCACATGGCCGTCGGTGACGCGCACGGAACGCGGGGTGCCGGAGACCACATCCTTGCCGGAAATTTCCACCACCAGCTGCTCCGGCAGGGGAAAGGCCGAACCCACGGCCAGCTTGACGCGTTCGGCCATGTTCTCCCCGATAAAGAGCTGGAATTCATTCTGCAGATAGCGCTGAATCGCGCTGTTCATGGCATCGCCGGCAATGCGCACGGATTCGGCATAGGCCACGGCCGCAAGGGAGATGACCGCCACCTCCGTGGTTCCTCCGCCGATATCCACCACCATGTTCCCCACCGGCTGGTTGAAGGGCAGGTCGGCGCCAATGGCGGCGGCCATGGGTTCCTCGATCAGGCGGACCATCCCCGCCTTGGCCTGCTGCGCGGATTCAATGACGGCCCTCTTTTCCACCTGGGTGATGCCCGTGGGCACGCAGATCACGATGTTGGGCCGGGCCAGACTGAAACCGGCGATGACTTTCTTGATGAAATAGGCGATCATCTGCCGGGTGACTTCAAAGTCCGCGATAACGCCGTCGCGCATGGGGCGGATAGCCTTGATGCTTTTCGGCGTGCGCCCGAGAAACTCCTTGGCTTCTTTGCCCACAGCCAGAACATGTCCCCGATCCGCATCTATGGCGACCACGGAAGGCTCATTGAGGACAATGCCGTCCGCGCGGGTGTACAGAAGGGAGTTCGCCGTGCCCAGATCCATGGCCAGATCTTTGCTGAACAGGTTAAAAAACTTTCGGAACATGAATACACTCGGCGGCAGCGGTTAGACAGGCAACGCTCCAAGGAGCTGCGACTGCTCTACAGCGGTTCCGCCGGGGCGGCTTCCCCCCGCCCCAGCGGGTACAAATCCCTCAACCGGCATTTAACATAAAGGTTTTCCAAAAAAAGCGCCAGATGCTCCGAGGCCATGAGCACGAAATCTTTTGCGGCGGCGTCGATATCCACGGAGGCGTCATGGCCCAGGCAGAGCACTCCGCGCGTCTTGCGCTGAATCCGCAACGGGTAGGCCATGACGGTAAAAAAATGCGGCAATTCCTGCCCCATGCCCAACAGGGGAGTTTCCGGCGCGCCCTCCGGCCCTCCGCTCACCACCGGATAGGCCTTGCGGAAAACCCAGCCCACCACCCCATGGGTCATGGGAAAGGAAGGGGCCGGGCTGTCTTTTTTCAGCAGCAGGGGAAGACTTTCCCCTTCCACGGAATAGCTGCGGCCGTCCGGATCGCGGGTACACAGGACACAGTAGGTAAAACCGGTGGTGACCGCCATCAGATCCAGAAAATGGCGCAAAAAATCCGCCCAGCGGGAATACTGCCGGCGCAGGGTATATACGGCGCGCAGGGCCTCATAATAGGCGACGGCGGCCTCCCGCTCCCGCCTGCCCCTGATCCCGGCCTGCACCTGGCTCAGGAGTCCGGAAAAAAGGTGCAGAATCTTCTGATCTTTTTCGGAAAAAGAATACTGGCGCTTGCTGTCCACACAGACCACCCCGCCGCCGCCGGCCAGGGCGCAACCCATGAAGGCCTTGATGGTCTGTTCCTCATTGTCCTCATAGTAGCCAAGGTAGTTCTGGCGCTGATCAAAATTGGGGACCAGGATGGGATCGCGGGTACGGGAAATCCAGCCCACCAGCCCCTTCCCTTCCTGAATGCGCGCCCGCCGGTGCAGCTTGTTCCCCAGGCTGAAGGAGGAGGCCAGGCAAAGCGCCTCCTCCCCGGCCTTTCCTCCTTCCTCCCGCAAAAACAAGACCGCGGAGTAAGCGTCAAGGACGCTGCACAAAATTCCCATAATCCGGTCAAAACAAGAAAAATGCCCCATGGATGCCTGTCCCCTTACCCGCGCGGCCAGGGAAAAATCGCCGCTCCTGGCCTTTGCTCTACAGGACTCTTCACCCGCTTTCAAGACGTATTCGGCGCATCTGGGAAACAGGCGGGAAAGAGGGGACATTCCCCTCGCTATTTTTCCGCTTTTTGGGTATCTTGAAAAAAATATCCCCTTTTCCCCCACAGCCTTATGAACACCGACTGGACGACACTGTTCACCTGTGCCCATCCCGCCTGGAAAGACGCCCGGGAACTGAAGGAACCTCTTTCCCTGCCTTCCCTCGACCAGTTGAGGCATTTTCTTAACCTTGTCCATATCAAATACTGTCTGGTCAAGCCCTATCAGGAATTCCCCGACTACCCCCTGGTGGAGACCCGCGAGCTTATGCCCTCCTTCGAGACGGACCTCTGGGAACACAAGGGGCTGCCCGGATTTTCCCTGGTGGCCCTGAGCCGTCCCCTCAATTACTTTGCCGAAATCTTCCAGTTCGATCTCCTGCAGCCCATTGACGGAACCCTGCGCGCCGACCACGCCCGGGCCCGTCGGGAAAAAAACCTGGAAACGGTGCTCTCGCGCCTGCCCCGCGCCCTGCATGAAGAATTCCGCCAGATCTTCCAGAAAGAGGACGTCACCGATCTCTTCCACTATCCCCGCCTGACCCCCTTTCTCACGGACATGGACAGGGGCCACGTCTTCAGCCTGCACAGCCCCAACCCGCGGCGGACGCGCTTTTATCTCTCCGGCGTCTACGCGTCCCTGCCCTCGGATCTGGACACGGCAATCAAGCGGTACGGGCAGCGCATCGCAAAGTTCACCCTGGATGACCCGGATTCTTACGAGAAAAACCGGAATTTCGTCTTCCAGCACCTGATGGAACTCTACGGATTTCCCGTCGCCTCGGAACGGCGGACCTCCGCCGCCCTGTTCGCCCGCCGCCTGCACAAGATGGGAGAACGCTTCCTTATCCGGACCCTGAGTCAGTCCGACCGGACTCTGACCACCCTGTGGAGCGACGGCGGCAACCGGCCATACCCGCATGTGGAAAAAATCGCCCTGGTCCGCATTGACGCCGACCAGAAGGATCTCATCGCCCAGCTCGCCGCGGGGGGCTATCTCGTAGACGACAAACGCAAAGTCGCCATTTTGCGGGTCCTGTACCGGCAGCACTCCTTCAGCCCGGACAATGTGCGCCAGGAACGCGCCCTGTCCGTGGACTCCCAGGCCATCATCCACCCCCTGACCGGGGTCTCCCTCCCCGGGGTGAGCGTCATCCGCGACACCACCAACATGGTTCTGCGCCTCAACGATATTGTCCAGGGGGAATATACCGGGCGCATCGCTTACAAACGCAATGAAATTGTGGAGAACACCAACACGGAGGAAAAACGCCTCAAATTTCTCTATGCCTGGCTCTCCAAGCACCAGCGCCGCATCATCGGCTACAGCGACGACTTTTTCGCCGGCTTCGCCAAGGTGCTGGACACCTACCTTTTCGCCCCGGAACGCTATGATTCCTTCGCGGGACACCACGATCTCTACCAGGAACTGATCACCCGCTACAGCTACATCCTCCAGGCCCGCAAGGTCCGCATCCTGGAGGAACTCGGCGAACACACCTTCAAGGGCGCCCGCGTCGGCTACCGCCGGATGCTCTCTGAAGCCGTAACCCTCCTGCACTCCCTGAAGTTTGAAATCGTCAGCTATTTCGACAGTCTGGTATCCACCGCCATCGCCATCGGCGAAACCATGCTCAATGACCGCTACCTTCTGCGCGCCTATATCGAGAAGTCCGACGACGCCCTTACCGCGGGCGGCCTGGAGATCAAAAAAAATTACGGCAGGCTGGTGGCCCTCCTTGATGAATTCAGGGCCATCCAGAAACGCCGCGCGGAAATCGCCCCTCCGGAATAATTCCCCTGGAAAACGCCGCCTTATCTTCTTGAGGGGCTTTGCCCCCTCAAACTCCCCGGCGGGGTTCGGGGCGGATCCCCGATAAAGCGGCGTTTCCCTAGCCCATGTTTAACGTCTATTGAAAAACAAGCAATATAT
>JAISNZ010000035.1 GCA_031275955.1 Desulfovibrio sp.
TTGTGCGCGTTGATCCCATAGGCCGGGTGATCACTTTGGCCCGAACCGGAAAGGGAGGCAAGTCATGAGGAAATTCTGCATTTTTCCCTGCATTTTTCCCTGATCAGAGGGCGGGGAGGAGCTCCGCCGAGGCGCTTTCCGCGGCCGCCAGTTCACCGATGACCACCTTGTTGCGGCCGGTCTGCTTGGCCTCGTAAAGGGCCTGGTCAGCGGCGCTGATGGCGCGCATGAGGATCCGGGTCACGTTCTCCTCGGCGTTGGGGAGGATGCGGACAACGCCGATGCTGGCGGTGATGGGGATTTCTTCGCCGGAGTCGAGAACGACGGGATTGTCGGCAATGGCCTGGCGGATACGGTTGGCCGCGGTGCTGCCCTGGGGCAGATCGACGTGGGGAAAGAGAAAGAGGAATTCCTCACCGCCGAAACGGGACATGACGTCGCTCTGGCGCAGGGAGTTCTTGCCGTGAAAGGCCACATGCCTGAGGGCCTTGTCGCCCTCCAGGTGGCCGTAGGTATCGTTGAAGCGCTTGAAATGATCCACATCCAGCAAGGCCAGGCTGCAGGGGGCGGCGGCCATGGCGTTGCGGCGCAATTCCAGCTCGGCAAGGCCGAAAAAGGAACGCCGGTTGAGGACGCCGGTAAGGGGATCGTGCTCGGCAAGATAGCGGAATTCCGCTTCGCTGCGTTCCAGGGCGCGCAGGGCCTTGTTGCGCTCAAGGACTTCATCCTTGAGCTGGTTGCTCACCGCGGTAAGATCCTCCTCCTTCTTTTTCATGGCCGTGAGGGCCGCGTCCAACTGCACCACCATGCTGTTGAAGGAATCGGAAAACTCGCCCAGAAACTGGACCCGTTGGGAGAAATCTCCCTCCGCCACCTGTTTCACCTGCCAGACCATGTGGCGCAAATTGGCCTGCAGGGCCTTCAAACTGCCCGAGGTAACGCCCCGGTCCGTGATGGCGGGGGAAAAGTCTCCCGAGGCGAAATGGGTCAAAACGGCGCGCAGGCGGACGAGATAGTCATGGAGGAAGATCAGCTGCGCGTTGTCCTCCAAGGAAGCGGGCACTGCCGGCACACTGCCGGCAGTGAGGAGTTTTGCGACGTGATCAAGCGCAAGGGACAAAATTTCATCATTGCGCCGGTCATCCGCCTTATCCATCTTTTTCCGCGCTGAAGCGGCAGGTTCTGGCCCCGGAGCACCAGCAATCTATTTCTTTGACTTTATAGCTTGAAGACGTGTAGGCATCAAGGATGCCCTTGATGAAACCCTCGTCGTAGACGCAGATATGATCCATGGTGTCCGGCAGACCGGAGCAGTCCAGGTCCTCATCCACGACAAAGGTGAAGGATCGCCCTTCCGCGTCGGCCACCTCCACCCGGAAGATGCCGACGCCCAACTCCTGAAACTTGTTCTGGATGGTCTTGACCAGGGTGTTGACGTCCGAAGCGCCTTTCAGGTAGCGGTCAAAAAAGGACTTCCCGGCCAGAACGCCGGCCTCAAAGAACAGGACATCCACAATCTCGGTGCCGTAGCGCTGTTCCAGGATGTCGCGCATGGTAAACTGGAGCAGCCGGTACATTTCCACATTCAGGGTCGCTCCCATGCTGGGCCTGGCAAGATTGAGATCCGCCCCGACCACATCCCAGGTGAACTCATACTTGCGGCCTGTCTCCTCATAATTTTTCCCTGTCAACGTCATTCTCTCCCCCTTTCCCTGCGCTTGCAGGCGATACCCGTGGAAAGGACGCAGAGGTCCCTTTTGCCAAAACCGTTCAGAAAAAATATCCCGCCTTCTTCCGCTGGATAAAACTGTTCCGGAGACCTTTTGAGCATAGTATCGCCATGAACATTTGTAAAGGCAGATCTCCGCGTCTGTTCCGCCGGATCAACGATTCGCCGCCGGGAGGGAAAAAAGATGATCCTGATTCTTACCGGAGCGGGCATAAGCCGGGAAAGCGGCCTTGATACCTTTCGGGACCCGGACGGCATCTGGGCCAGGGTCCGTATGGAGGATGTGGGCACGGCCGGCGCCTACGCCAGGAATCCGGAACAGGTGCTGGCCTTTGCCAATACCCTGCGCCGGGAGCTTCTTGCCCCGCGGATCGCCCCCAATGCGGCCCACCATGCCCTGGCCCGCCTGGAAAGGGAAAGCCGGGAAGCGGTCCTCCTGGTCACCCAGAACGTGGACAACCTGCACGAACGGGCCGGGAGCGTCCATCTCCTGCACATGCACGGGGAACTGCTCAAGATCCGCTGCACCCGCTGCGGCATGGTCCGGCAGTGGGAAGAGGACGTCACCCTGGCGACGGCCTGCCCCGAATGCGCGGAAAGAGGCCGCCTGCGGCCGCATATCGTCTGGTTTGAAGAAACGCCCTTTCACCTGCGGGAAATTGAGCGGGCCCTGGCCCGCTGCCGGGTCTTTGTCTCCATCGGCACATCGGGAAACGTCTGGCCGGCGGCCGGCTTCGCCGGCCAGGCCAGAGCCGGCGGGGCCTTCGTCCTGGAGCTGAACCTGGAACGCTCCCTGGGCACGCGAGCCTTTCATGAGGGACGCTACGGCAGGGCCACGGAAATCGTTCCCGCCTGGGTGGAGGAAGCCCTGGCTACTTCGCGCTGGACATCATCAACTTGATGCGGTTGATCTGGTTGACCTCGCTGGCGCCGGGGTCATAGTCCACGGCGATTATGTTGGCGGCGGGAAAGCGCTGCTTGAGCTCCTTGAGCAGGCCCTTGCCGGTGATGTGGTTGGGAAGGCAGCCAAAGGGCTGCATGCACAGAATGTTGGAGACTCCGGATTCCAGCAGCTTGACCATTTCGGCGGTCAGCAGCCAGCCCTCTCCTGTCTGGTGGCCCAGGGAGATGAGTCCCTTGACTTTGCCGCGCAGTTCACTGAAGCGGACAGGGGGGGAGAAGCGCCGGCTCGTGCGCAGGCCGAGACGCATGACGGATCGGGTGAATTCCAGAACGGCGATGCCGATCCGGCCCGCGATGTAGTGTTTCCATTTCCCGGACAGATACTTGTAGTTGAAGATATCGTCATACAGGCAGTAAAGGACGAAATCCATGAGATCGGAAACGATGGCCTCGCCGCCCTCCTTTTCCACGATCCGGGCGGCCTGGTTGTTGGCGTCCGGATGGTACTTGAGAAGGATTTCCCCCACCAGGCCGACGCGGGGCTTGCGCTCCTCGGTGGAGAGGGGCATCTGGTCAAAGGCCCGGATCATGGCCAGCAAGGTCCGGACAAAGGACAGAATCCCGCCGTGGGCAATGGCCTGCTTGCCCTTTTCGGCCCACTCCCCGGCCAGACGGTCCGCGCTGCCGGCTTCCAGCTCATAGGGGCGCACCCGGTGCAGCAGACGCATGAGGGTATCGCCGTAGCAGCCGGCCATAATGGCCCGGAGAAGCATCTTCCCGGAAAGGACGAAGCCCCTGTCTTCCCTGTCGGCGCTCTGGTCCATGTTGAAGGAGATAATGGGCACATGCGCCAGATTGCAGTCCACCAGGGCCTTGCGCAAGAAGGCGATATAGTTGGTGGCCCGGCAGCCGCCCCCGGTCTGGGAGATGAGCAGGGCGCTGCGCTGGGGGTCAAATTCTCCGCTGTGCACGGCCTGCAGAAGCTGACCGACCACCACAATGGCCGGAAAGCAGGCGTCGTTGTTGACGTAGCGCAGGCCGAGGTCAATGGCCTCCCGGTTGACGCTGGGAAGCTGCTTGACCTTGTAGCCGTCAACGGTAAGGACCGTTTCCAGGAATTGGAAATGGATGGGTGAAAGCTGGGGGATCAGGATGGTGTGGGTTTCCTTCATGGAAGGCGTGAAGGGCGGTGAACCCCTGTAGGCCGCTCCGGAGGAAGGGAAAAGGCTTTTTTCCCGGCGTTCCTGCAGGGCCGCGTACAGGGAGCGGATGCGGATGCGGGCGGGGCCGAGGTTGGCGCCCTCGTCGATTTTGATCTGGGCGTAGAGGCGTCCGTTGCGGGTAACGATTTCCTTGAGCTGGTCCGAGGTGATGGCGTCCAGGCCGCAACCGAAGGAGACCAGTTGCAGGATGGCCAGATTGTCTGTTCCGGCGACGAAACTTCCGGCCCGGTAGAGACGCGAGTGGTAGGTCCACTGATCCACGACGCGCAGCAGGCCGGGGTCCGGGGCCAGATGGGCGATGGAGTCCTCCGTCAGCACGCCCATGCCGCAGGAGGTGATCAGTTCGGCGATGCCGTGGTGGACCTCCGGGTCCACATGATAGGGGTGTCCGGCCACCACCACGCCGAACCTGCCCGTTTCGCGCAGCGCCTTCAGGGCGCGCTCCCCGGCCCGGCGCACGTCCTCCTTGAAGCGGTCCATCTCGGCAAAGGCTTCCCGGACAGCCTCCTCCATCTCCTGGGGCGGGATATGGGCGAAGAGGGAAATGCCGCGCAGGCGCTTGCCCAGCAGATCCCTGGACAGGGGCAGGAATTCGTGAATGATGGGGATGTTCTGCTTTTGCAGATCCGTGATGTTCCTGGCCAGCAGCTCGGGATAGCCGATAACCACGGGGCAGTTGTAGTTGTTGGCCTGGGTGCTGAAGTCCTTGCGCTCAAAGGTGATGCAGGGGAAGAAGATGGCATGGACCTTGCGCTCAAGAAGATCCATGATGTGTCCGTGGGACAGTTTCGCCGGATAGCAGACCGTCTGGGAGGGGATGGTTTCATAGCCGCGGAAGAAAAGCTCCTTGGAGGAGGGGGCGGACAGTTCCACCCGGAAGCCCAGCCGGGTTAAGAGGGTGAACCAGAGGGGATAGTTCTCGTAAATGTTCAGTGCGCGGGGGATGCCGATGATCCCGCTCGGGGCGTCCGCGGGATCGCGCGGGACGTACTGGTCGAAAAGGCGTTCCTGCTTGTAGCGGTAGAGGTTGGGCAGGTTCTGGGGCAGGGTGTCGGACCCGCGCTCGCAGCGGTTGCCGGAGACGAAACGGCGCTTGTCCGCAAAGGTGCTGACGGTCAGCAGGCAGCGGTTGGTGCAGTGGCGGCAGCGGGCGGTGGCGGTCTTCATGCTGAAAGAATCCACCTCTTCGGGTCCGATGAGCGCGCTTTCCCGCCCTTTCATCCCCCGCTCCCTGGCGATGAGGGCGGTGCCGAAAGCCCCCATGAGGCCGGGAATGTCCGGCCGGATGACCTCCTGGCCGATTTCCAGCTCCAGGGCCCGCAAAAGGCCGTCATTGAGGAAGGAGCCTCCCTGGACCACCACCTTTTTCCCCAGCTCCCCGGGGTTGCTGATTTTCATCACCTTGTAGCAGGCGTTGCGGATGACGGAATAGCACAATCCGGCGGCGATATCGGCGACGGCGGCCCCTTCTTTCTGGGCCTGCTTGACCTTGGAGTTCATGAAGACCGTGCAGCGGGTGCCAAGATCCACAGGTTCCGCGGCCTCCAGGGAGAGGGAGACGAATTCGGGCAGGGTCATTTCCAGGGAGGAGGCGAAATTTTCGATAAAGGAGCCGCAGCCGGCGGAGCAGGCCTCGTTGAGCTGGATCTGATCGATGGCGCCGTCCCGGATGAACAGGCACTTGATGTCCTGGCCGCCGATGTCCAGGATGAAGCTGACGTCCGGCTCGAAAAAGCGGGCCGCCGTCAGGTGGGCCACGGTTTCCACCTCGTCAAAGTCGGCGTGCAGGGCGGCGGTCAGGAGGGCGCTGCCGTACCCCGTGGCTGCCGCCGCCCGGATGCGCAGATCCGGGCGCTTGCGGGCGTAAATCTCCTTCAGGATGTCCACGGCCGCGCCCAGGGGATGCCCCTTGTTGGGGCCATAGGAGGAATAGAGGAGGCGCCCCCTGTCGTCGATGAGGACGGCCTTGATGGTCGTGGAGCCGCTGTCGATGCCGAGCCAGGCGTTGCCCGAGGCCTGCTCCAGGGGCAGGCGGGCGACATGCCGCCTGCCGTGGCGGCGGAAAAAAGCGGCGCGGCTCTCGGCGTCGGCGAAAAGAGCGGGCAGGACATCCTTGACCTCGCTGCCGGCGCTGTCGGCCAGGGCGGCGACGATCGCGGGCAGATCGTGCCTTTCCGCGGCGTCGCGCAGGGAGAGGGCCGCCCCGATGGCCACGAACAAGGCCGAATGTTCCGGGAAGAGGACGCGATCCGGGGTCAGCCCCAGGGTTTCCGCAAACTGCCGGCGCAAGGAGGGCAGAAAGGTCAGCGGGCCGCCCAGGAAGACCACGGACCCGTCAATGGACCGTCCCCTGGCCAGGCCGCTGATGGTCTGGTTGACCACCGACTGCATGATGGAGGCGGCGATATCTTCGCGGGAACTGCCTTCGTTGAGCAGGGGCAGGATGTCCGTCTTGGCGAAAACCCCGCAGCGCGAGGCGATGGGATAGATGGTGGTATGGCGGCTGGCCAGCTCGTCCAGGCCGGCCGCGTCCGTCTGGATAAAGGCTGCCATCTGGTCAATGAAGGCTCCTGTGCCTCCGGCGCAGGTTTCATTCATGCGCTGGTCCACCCCACCCCGGAAAAAGGTCAGCTTGGCGTCCTCGCCGCCGAGTTCGACGGACACGTCGGCCTGGGGCAGAAGGGTGCGGATGGCAAGGCTTGAGGCCAGGACTTCCTGGATAAAGGGCAGACCCAGCTTCCCGGCCAGGGTGATGGCCCCGGACCCGGCCACGCCGATCTTCCAGGAAACGCCTGGATAGGCCTCGTCCACGGCCCGCAGGAGAACGAGAAGCGTGCCCTGCACATCGGAATAATGGCGGGTATAGCGGGAAAAGAGCAGGTTCCCCTCCTGATCCAGGACCACGGCCTTGACCGTGGTGGAACCCACATCCAGTCCAAGCAGCAGGGATGTCGCGTTCATGGCTGTTTTCGCATCAGGCCCCCGGAGCGATTTCTCAGCGAAATCGCCTTGGGAAAAGACCGCGTATGGGGGCTCCGCCCCGAACCCCGCCGGGGGGAGCCTGCCGGCGGAACAGGCCTCCCCGGAGGCCCGCCCGGGACGTGTCAATGAAGGAAAAGCGCAAGGCCGGCGCGGCAACGGCACGGGGATATCTCCATGTGCGCCCTGTGCGCCGGAGCCTCTGTGCGCCCGGAAGGATTGTGCAGAAAAATACCCTTGAGGGCAAGAGAAATCCGGAGTGTTGCGCATTTTTCCCGGAGGGGATAGGTAGCCGGAAAAGATCGCGCCGGGGGAGAGCCATGGGATGTTATCTGGTAACGGGGATTGCCGGCTTTATCGGGGCGGCGGTGGCCGAAGCCCTGCTGGAGCGGGGACACGAGGTCACGGGGGTGGACAACCTCAGCACTGGGCGGCGGGAAAGGGCGCCCGCGCGGGCGCTCCTTTTCCAGGCGGACTGCCAGGACGGGCGCCTGTACGAGGGCATTCTGCCCCGCCGGCCCTATGACGCCATCCTGCACATCGCCGGGCAGAGCAGCGGGGAGATCAGCTTTGACGACCCGGTCTATGACCTGCGGACCAACACCGAGTCCACCCTGCGCCTGCTGCGTTTCGCCCTGGACGTGGGCTGCCGCCGGTTCCTGTACGCCAGCAGCATGTCGGTCTACGGAACCCCGGAAACGCCGCTGGTTACGGAAGACGCCCCCGCGCGGCCCCGATCCTTTTACGGGGTGGGCAAGCTGGCCAGCGAACACTACCTGCGGCTGTACGAGGAATACGGCGTCCGCTCCACGGCCCTGCGTCTGTTCAATGTCTACGGGGAAGGACAGAACATGGACAACATGCGCCAGGGAATGGTCAGCATCTATCTGGCCATGATGGCGCGCGACGGGCGCATCCTGGTCAGGGGGTCCCCGGATCGCTTCCGGGATTTCGTGCATATCCGGGATGTGACGGACGCCTTTCTCGCCTGTCTGGATCATCCGGAATCCGCGGGCAGGGTTGTCAACATCGGCGGGTCCGGCCGGGTTTTTGTGCGCGAGCTGGTGGACAAGCTGCGGGCGCTCTCGCCCGCGCCGGTGGAAGTGGAATACGCGCAGGGCACTCCGGGAGACGTTTTCGGCATTGCCGCGGACCGCTCCCTGGCGGCCGCCTGCCTGGGCTACGCCCCCCGCGTCACCCTGGACCAGGGCCTGGCCCGCATGTACGCCTGGCATACAGCCGGTCCGGGGAAACCCTGATGCGCCCTTCGGGCAGGCCCGGCGAGCTTTTTGAGGCCTTTTCCCGCCTGACCGCCAGGGCCTTTGCCGACGACCGCCTCCTGGCCTGCCCCACCCTGTCCAAGGCCCCCCATTCCGGAGACATCCTGCGCCGCTTTCTGCGCAACGATCCCTACCAGCCCCCCGCCGGACGTATCCGCCTGATCCTGCGCTATGGCCTGACCAATGGCGGACATCTCTGCTTTCTGCTCCTGACCCGCCTCTTTCTGGCCCTGCTTGGCTGGAAGACGCCCTGGACGGCCCTGCGGCAGGCCGGCAAGCCCTCCTCCGGCGAAGAATCCGGGGCAGGGCGTACCGGCGCGCCCGTCATTGTGGACACCTTCGCCCTCCTGCCGGATCTGGCCGAAAGCGGTTGCTTCCGGGAAGGATACCTGCCCGGCCTGGCCGAGGCCCTGCGGGAAAACGGGCACCCCCCCGTGCGCCTCTACCGTCTCTACGGCAGCCGCGACCCCCGCATCCTGTGGAAGGCCCTCAAGGTCCTGGCCGCCGCCGGGCCCGGGCTGACCGAGGCCCACCTTTTCCGCGCAGGGGACTGGCTGCGTCTCCTCCGGCACTGTTGCGCCTATCCCCGGGCACTGCGCCGGCTGATCCGCTCCCTGGACGCCGCCGATCCCGCGGCCCCGGAAGCCTGGATTCGCGGCGCCCTGATCCGGACAGCCGGCCAGAATATCCTCGGCGGCGAAGCCCGCCGGCTGGCCGGTCTGCGCCTGGGCGCGGGTCTGGCCTCCCTGCCCCGGGGAAATCCGCCCGTCCGGATCATCTCCTGGTACGAAAACCAGACCATCGACAAGACCTTCCAGCGGGGCCTGGCCCAGGCGGAAGGCCTGACCGGCCGCCATATCCCCACCTTGGGAGCCCAGCTCTTCATCTGGCCGGCAACCCTGCTCAACAACCATCCTGACGACGGCGAGGCCGCTCTGGGCCTGACCCCCGACCGGATCCTGGTCAACGGCCCCTTTTTCCTGCCGGAAAATACCCGCCAGGCCTATGCCCTGGGTCCTTCGCTCCGCTACGGGCACCTCTTCGTCCCGCCCCTCTCCCGGGGGGAGACCGAAAACCGTCCCCTTCTGGTCCTTTTGTCGTACCACCCGGAGGAAACCGCGCGGGTTCTGGAGCTGGTCCTGCCCCTGGCCAGGGGACAAAACCTGCTCTACAAGTTTCATCCCGCAGCCCGCGTCGCGGATTTCGCCTCCTTTCTGCCGCCTTCCCCGTCCCTGATCAGCGGCGCGCTCGCCCCGGCCCTGGAAAAGGCCGGGGCCGTCATCGGGGCCGGTTCCGGCTCCCTGGCCGAGGCCGTCGTCCTGGGCCTGCCGGTCCTTAACGCGGAAGACCCCTCGGGCATCGACGGCCTCAGCCTGACCTATCTCCCCCCGCTGGGCCGTGGCCGGCTCTGGGAATCCGCGCGGCGAACCGAAGATATCGAACCGGCCCTGCGCCGCCTGCACGCCTTCCGTAAGGACCCGGCCCGCCCGGAACTGCTGACGGCCTTCCGGAACCTGCTCTTTACCGCCCCCACCCCGGAGGCCGTCCGCAAGGCCTTTTTCCCGCCTGTCTGACCGCCCGCTTCCACCAGCGCCCTGGATTGCCGGATTGCGGCGCCTCCGGCGGCCGCCCCGGCAAAACTGCATCCGTAAAACAACATTGTCACAACGCAAGGTGAAGAAATCGATCCATCAGGGCAAAATTTTTTATCTTTTTTCTGAACCTTCTGGAATCTGGAAGGTTGCCCTGCTATTCCTACCTCACGGCCCAAGTTCAGGCCGGAAATGGAACCTCCCAGGAGGAAGGTATGAGCAAGCTCGCTTATTTTTTGGGCGGCAGCGCCGCCTATATCGCGTCCGGCTATGGGCAAGGGCTTATGGATGATGAGAGCGATCCGGAAGACAGCAAGGGCGGCGCGTCATGATCCTGCAACCGAATCCCTGGCATCCAATTGCGCTGCCCGATCCGGAAGTGTTGGGCAAATACGGCGAACCGGCGGCGTCCGCCCTGCGGGCGCTCCGCAGAAGGGCCAAAGCCAAGGGGAAAGAGGATCGAAAATGGCTCAAGCAAAACGGCCTGAACATTTTTAGGTGAACAGCCTGTGCCTGGGGCAATATCCCTGGGCACAGGGATACACAGAGCGTCAAATGATGAGTGGGCCATATTTTGTTTTCTGGATCGGCATTGCCCTGATCGCCGGATTCGTTTATCTGATCCGGAAGATCGTTTGGGAACGATATGCGTATACTGCCGGAGCCATCCTGCTAGTCGCCTTTTTGTGCTGGTTGCGCGCAGCTTACTGACAGAAAAGAATGCCCAGACCATGCCTCCCAAAATCGACCCTGACACCACTCCCGGCGCGAAACTGCTGCGGATGTTCCGCAAGCTCATGCTGGATGGGAGACGGCATTTCCAGATCGATCTTGCTGAGGAGTTCCAATGCTCGCCGCAGACGATCATCCGTCTGGCCGGGGAAATTGAACTCGTAATCGGGGCCAGCCTGGAATCCGGTCTGGAGAACCGCCGCCGCTGGTATCAGATCAAGACCATCTCCAGAAGCCGCCTGGGCCTGGATTTTGAGGAATTACGCTATCTGAGCGTCTGCCGGGATTTGGCCGCTCCCAATTTGCCGGAGCAGGTGCGGGAGCGGGTGGACGACACCATCTTCAACCTCTCCGTGCTCATGGCCGATCAGGGCTTTGCCGAACGCGAAAAAGCGCAGAAAACGCAGTTCGCCTTTTTCAGCAAGGGCCGCATCGACTATACCCCTCATTATGCGCATCTCGAAAAGCTCCTTCAGGCGGTCGAGGAAAGGCGCGTCTGCCTTGTACGTTACAAGGCGGCGGGCAGGAGCGAAGACAAGGAACACCGTTTCGCTCCAAGCCGCATCGTGAGCATGAACAGCGCCCTGTATGCCCTTGGCGCGGACGTGACGGAGAACTTCAGGGAAGTGCGCCGCCTGACCACTCTGGCGATCCACCGGATCACGGACGCGATCCTGACGTAACGCAAATTCTCGTTCATTTTGCCGGAAGCGGAGCCGAACGCCTTCGGCCTGCCCTGGCATGAGCCGAAGACCTTTCGCATCCGATTCAAGGCCGGCAAAGCCGCCGACTATTAACGGGAGCACTTATTGTTTAACAGGTCAAACCATTGGGAACAACACCCCTAAGCGTTTCAAGCGGCCACAGCGCGGAAAGTGTTCAATAATAGATGCTCCCAGTAATATGTGTCGGCTGTACCAACGACTTGCGGCAGTATAGCCGGCGTGGTTCAGGTTGATCGAAGGGAACAGAGGGAGAACTGCGCCCGAAATTTACCACAACAGCTGAAAAGGCCATATTTTTGCCGCAATGAGGTACAAAAAGCGATGGATTGGCCATAAACTGGTAGCCCCCAGGTGATTTTCAGTGCGTCAAAGGCCATTTTGGGCTATTAGCAGGTCATAAACACAACTGATTACGGATTCAGGGTAAAACCCTTGGGCCAACGCCAGGCAAAAAGAGCATCGCGGCATTGCTCTTCGGTCCCGTAAAGCCGATCAAAATCCGCATCACTCATCCATTTTTGAAACTGAACAGGATTACGAGGCATATTCAACTCCCTATTTTCATAAACTATAACCAATTTTCTGGCGAATGGATAGTGGCTGAACATCATGCGTAATCAGGTAGAAAATTGCAAATACCGGAAATAGATCCAGGGGCATGGCACATGAACGCGGAATGTACGGAAGCATGGGCTGAACAGATGTGCGTTGAATACCTTGATGACCGGCAAATATGGGTATGCCCGAAGGGTGCCGCTAACCATGCCTGGGATGTATCTGTATATAACTTCTGTCTTGCTGATTATGTTGGTACGCGATACATGCAAATTACTGAAGAAGAACATGATTACGAAGAACAAGAAAGTAAGCAACCTCCGCAAAAGGGAAGGTTGTGGTAATGTATTGATAATATAATATTTTTAATTATATGTATTTTTTCTTTAACCGCCTGTGGATAGGCGGTTTTTTTTGTTTATATTAAGTTATGTTTTCTTATCAAGACAACCTAATAAAAATAATTATAGACAAATTTTTTATTTTGTGCTTCACAATGAAATAATCAGAGGGTGTATTTATGCCGTTTACAACATGGTCGAATTTGGAAGCTAAAATGCGTGACGATTATGCGTCCGGCAAGTGGCGTACAAAGTCTTATGATTTTGATGGGATGCGCAAGGAATTCTTTACCCCGGCCGAATTTTTGAAGGTTTTTTCGGATGTTGAAGCGCGCGCGGCCGCTGAACAGGGCGACTATTGCACGCGGACTTGCGCGCGGGCGGGTGATAGATGAACCTGATTACGCACAATCCTCAGCCAATTTTAAAAGTCTGTAAGGCATAGGTGGGGTTCTGAGGGCGACATAAGCGAGCCGTGCAAACATATCCGGCAAACTGAACCTGCGGTTGAAG
>JAISNZ010000077.1 GCA_031275955.1 Desulfovibrio sp.
AGCTGCATCCCCTGGTCTGCTCCGCCTACAACGCGGACTTTGACGGCGACCAGATGGCAGTGCACCTGCCCCTTTCGCTGGAAGCGCAGATCGAATGCCGCGTGCTCATGATGAGCACCAACAACATTCTGTCTCCCGCCAACGGCTCGCCGGTTATCGTGCCCAGCCAGGACATCGTCCTCGGCCTCTATTTCATGACCGTGGAACGCGACTTTGAAAAGGGCGAAGGCCGCTTCTTCTGCGACCCCTGGGAGGTCATCGCCGCTTACGACGCCGGGGAACTGGCCCTGCACGCCTCCATCACCGTGCGCATTGACGGCGAACGGATCAAGACCACGGCCGGGCGGATCCTCGTGCGGGACATCCTGCCGGAGGGCATTCCCTTTGAGCATGTCAACTGCGTCCTGAACAAAAAAAATATCGCCCGCCTGGTTAGCAGCGCCTACCGCGACGCCGGCACCAAGGCCACGGTCCTGCTCTGCGACCGCCTCAAGGACCTCGGCTATGAATACGCCACCCGCGCCGGGGTGACCATCGGGGTGAAGGACCTGCAAATCCCCCTTGCCAAGAAGACGATCCTCGAAACGGCCAAGGCCGAAGTGGACGACATTGAGATGCAATACCGCGACGGCATCATCACCCGCACGGAAAAGTACAACAAGGTGGTGGACGTCTGGACCAAGGCCACCCAGGACGTCTCCAGCGAAATGGTCAAGGCCATCTCCCACGAGGAAGTGCTCGATCCCGGAACCGGGGAACGCAGAATCAACCAGAGCTTCAACCCCATCTATATGATGTCCACCTCCGGGGCGAGGGGCAACCAGGACCAGATGCGCCAGCTGGCCGGGATGCGCGGACTCATGGCCAAGCCGTCCGGGGAAATCATCGAAACCCCCATCACCTCCAGTTTCCGGGAGGGCCTGGACGTTTTGCAGTATTTCAACTCCACCCACGGCGCCCGCAAAGGACTCGCGGACACGGCCCTCAAGACGGCCAACTCCGGCTACCTGACCCGCCGCCTGGTGGACGTGGTCCAGGATGTGATCATCAGCGAGGAAGACTGCGGCACTGTGGACGGCATTGAACTGACCCACCTGATCAAGGGCGGAGACATCAAGATGCGCCTGCCGGAACGCGCCCTGGGCCGGGTGACGCTCTATCCCGTCTACCACCCGGAAACCAGCGAACTGCTGTATCCGGCCAATACCCTGGTGGATGAAAAGGTGGCCGAGCATCTGGACGCGGCGGGCATCAACTCACTGACCATCCGTTCCGCCCTGACCTGCCAGTCCGAACGCGGCGTCTGCGCCCTGTGTTACGGCCGGGATCTGGCCCGCGGGCATCTGGTCAACATCGGCGAGACCGTCGGCATCATCGCCGCCCAGAGCATCGGAGAGCCGGGCACCCAGCTGACCATGCGCACCTTCCACATCGGCGGCACGGCCTCCAGGGAGATTGAACGCTCCAGCATCACCGCCCAGCACGCCGGCAGGGTGATCTTCTCCCGCGTCAAGGCGGTGAAAAACCGCGAGAACCAGGCCATGGTCCTGGGCAAAAGCAGCCAGATCAGCATCGTGGACGAACAGGGCCGCGAGCGCGAAAAATACATCCTGCCGAACGGCTCCAAGCTGGTTGTCCTGGAAAACCAGGAGGTCAGAAAGGGAGATCTGGTGGCCGAATGGGACCCCTTCAACGAGCCCTTTGTCTCGGAAGTGGACGGCATCATCAAGTTCGCGGATATCCTGGAAGGCAAGACCTATCAGGAAAAGGTGGATGAGGCCACCCACATGGCCACGCAGTCCATCATCGAATACCGGACCACAAATTACCGCCCCTCCATCTCCATCACGGATGAAAACGGCCAGGTGAAATCCCGCCCCGGCGGCAGCATCGCCGCCACCTATCCCCTGCCGGTGGGCGCCCTGCTCATGGTCCGGGACGGCCAGGAAATCCAGGCCGGCGACATTCTGGCCCGCAAACCCCGCGAATCCTCCAAGACCAAAGACATCGTCGGCGGCCTGCCCCGCGTGGCCGAACTCTTTGAAGTGCGCAAACCCAAGGACATGGCCGTGGTTTCGGAAATTGACGGCACCGTCGCCTTTGCCGGAGAGGCCAAGGGCAAGCGCAAAATCGTCATCACCCCCGAAACCGGCGACATCAAGGAATACCTGATTCCCAAGGGCAAGCACATTACCGTGGGCGACGGGGATTTCGTGGAAGCCGGGGAACTCCTGACCGAAGGGCATCCCGAACTGCACGACATTCTGCGCACCAAGGGAGAAAAATTCCTGGCCGCCTATCTGCTGGAAGAGATTCAGGACGTTTACCGCTTCCAGGGCGTGGCCATTGACGACAAGCATATTGAAGTCATCGTCCGCCAGATGCTGCGCAAGGTCCAGATCCTAGATCCCGGCCAGACCAGTTTCCTGGTGGGCGAACAGGTGGACAAGCAGGAATTCAAGGCGGAGAACCAGAAAACCATAGCCGAGGGACGCGCCCCGGCCACTGCCGAGCCCCTGGTCCTCGGCATCACCCAGGCGTCTTTGACCACTTCCTCCTTCATCTCCGCCGCCTCCTTCCAGGAAACCACCAAGGTCCTGACCGAGGCCGCCCTGCGCGGCAAATCCGACGCCCTCAGGGGACTGAAGGAAAACGTCATTGTCGGCCGCCTCATCCCCGCCGGCACCGGATACAGGGAATACGTCCATTCCGAGATTCTCGTTCCCGAACAAAAGGAGCGGCCGGACAAGTTCCTGGAAGATCTGGAAGAAGAGCCCCTGCTCGTGGACATCAGCGAATAGAGGGCTATTTCCCTCCGCAGCGGCTTTGAAGGAAAGGCGGCGGCACCAAATTTGCTATTGTCCGGGATGAACGGAAAAAAAGGAAATTTCTGCCCGGGAGCCGCAAATGGACGCCGCCTTTCCTCAACTTCGGAATGACCTTCCGCCTCAGGAAACCCTCGCCCTGTTGGGACACATCCGCGCGGACGCCGGTTTTTCCCGGCTGGCTCCGCGCCTCAGGACCGTTCTTGAACAGCGGGATTCCTCCGGCGACACGATCCTGGAGGCCCTCAGCGACAATCTCTGCCGCCTGCAGGATCTGTTTATGGAAGCCCTGTACGCGCTCTTCCGTCTGCACGGCATCAATACGGATCGCAAGGTGACCCTCCGCCTGGATAACGAGGCCCTGGCCCCGGCCGGAGAACACCCGGACAGGGAACGCATCGCCGCCGCCCTGGCCATCAGCCCGGACCTCTCCGCCGTCTTCGCGGATCTGGCCTCCCAATCCGCCGTTATGCGCGATCTGTCCAGCCTGCGCAGCAGAATCCACAACAGCCTCCACAGCGACCCCCGCGCAGCCTTCCCGCTCCTTCCGGGCGATCCGGCCTATCAGCTCAGCCTCAAGGGAGACATGAGCCACTTCTACTTTCTCCACGCCTGACCCCCTGTCCCGTTTTTGCGGATAGTCCTGATGGCCGGTTATCCCCGCATTCCGCAACCCTGCTCTTTTCCGGAAATCCCGCGCTCCGCCCTTGTTGATTGAAGGGAGTTGCAGTTGTTCCGGCAAATCTTTTCCAGGGAAAAGGGCCTGCCGATTTTTCCGGAACCGTTTCGTGCCCGCGGAAAACCGCAGCAAACAGAATGTCTCCGGGCCAGACACGGAAATTGAGATAAAAAGCCCGCCTTCCCTTCCTCTTCCTGATCGCAATTTAACTTTGGGGTTTGTCGCGTAACGGCGGGTAAAAGCAGCCCGCGCCGGTCTCGCCGACGGCGCATCATTGCCCTTCGCGCCGCCGGAGCGCTTTTCCAAGGATCCAATTTGCAGTGAAAGGCTCCGGCCTATTCCCATCCTCGCTAAAATCCGTTATCCTGTCCCCATCAGCAGGGAGGATGCGTATGGCCCGACCCCCGCATGGCAAAGAAGTGTTGTCCGTCGCGCAACAACGAATGGGAAAGGTGGCGGATGCCGATGAACTGCGCAGGCTCCAGGCTGTTGTCTTTCCCTTGCTCTATGGCATGTCCACGCTGCAGACGGCCCAGGCCGTGGGACGCAGCCCCAGATGGGTGACCATGGCCCGCAACGAGTTTATCCGCTCCGGAGGGGCAAAAAGGACCGGCGCAAAACCCATCAGAAATCACGCCCACATGTCGCAGGAAGAGGAACTGACCTTTCTCGCCCCCTTTTTCGCAGACGCCCGGCAAAACGGAACACTGGCGGTCAGAGAGGTTCACAGCGCCATGGAACGATATCTGGGGCGCCCCGTCTCCCTGGCCTCCACCTATAATCTCCTGCATCGCCACGGCTGGCGCAGACCCGCGTCGGAAAAACGACAAGCGGATCCCCAGATCTAGGGAAACGTTGCTTTATTCCCTTTGAGGGGGCTTTGCCCCCTCAAACTCCCCCAGCAGGGGCATCCTGACAGGATGAGTTCGCCCTCGCTGACGTTCGGGACGAACGGCCCCTGCACCCCCGTTAAGTATTTCAATGGAATACGGTTTGATACCAATTTGCTTTCAATAGAAAGCTAATTGGTATGGCAGAGGCGAAGCCGCTGCTCGCAAGATTTTGAAAAATCAGGATTTGCCTGTTTTTCAAAAACTTCGGCGTCTTGCATTCAAACGAGTTTGAATGCAGCTTGGTATAATTCCGATTCTCAATCAAACCTAAACTTATATCTGACTGAGAATCGGAATCCGCGACAGGAGGTCGCGGCGAAATGCGAAGCATTTCGGAGGCAAGGCGGAACCGCGCTTCCGCCGTAGCCGACAATTCAAAACCGCATGAATGCAGTTTTGAATTGGAAATCGAATAAGACCCCGCCCAAGGGCAGGCAGCATGGGCCTGAAGGCCCCTGCTGACTTCTTGGTTGCTATAGCGGAGGATTGAAATATCCCAGACGCAGGCGGGGACATTCCCGCAGGAGGCGCTTTCTGGCGTTGAGAAAGCCAGCGCAGGGGCCGGTGGAAAGGCCGCCCATCAGGTCCAGGTAGAGATCCGGATCGATGTTCAGGTTGCGCAACTGAAGGCAATCCACATTTTCCTGCCGGACAAGGGCGATGAGGGCGGCAAGCTCCTCCTCCGCATCGGAGAAGCCGGGAAAAAAGAGGAGATTGAGGGAAACGTAAAGGCCAGCTGCCTTGGCGACCCGGATGCTCCGGACAACCTCGGCGAAGGTGTAGTTCCCGGGGCGGTGGTAGCGGGCGTAGGCCTCGGGGCGGGCGCTGTTCAGGCTGACCCGCAGGGAGGAAAGTCCTGCTCCGGCAAGGTCGGCAAGGGCCTCGGGCATGGAGGCGTTACTGTTCAGGTTGATGGTTCCCCGGCCGCCGCCGGAACGGAATTTCCGGATGGCGGCGGCAATAAGGGGGGCCTCGGTGAGGGGTTCGCCTTCGCAGCCCTGGCCGAAGGAATAGATGGGGGCGGTGGTTTCCCGGCCCGCGTGTTCCCGCATGACTTCGACGATTTCCTCTGCCGTGGGCGTGAAGTCCATGCGGCACTGGGGCGTCCGGCGAATGGGGGAATCCTCATCCTGACGGGAGATGCAGCCCAGGCAGCGGGCGTTACAGGCGCGGGAAACAGGCAGAGGGGCCTCATGGCGCCCCAGGCAGAAATTGCGGGCGGCGGGGCAGCCGTAAGTCAGGGCGCAGCTACGGATCAGGTGCTGGATAAGCCGGTTGCGGGGGAAGCGCCCGGCCAGGGCCAGGGCCTGTTTGCGGATCAGCGCCGGGGGGATGGCGCGAAACTCCTGCCGCGGATCGGCATCAACCCTTTTGGCGCAGAGATAGAAGCGATCATGGGCGAAGCCCACGG
>JAISNZ010000135.1 GCA_031275955.1 Desulfovibrio sp.
CGGAGGATTTTGTTTCTTCTTCATACTTGAAAGGAAGTGAGAACTGGCGCATAGTTACAAAGCCTCGTTGGTGATAGAATGTTGTGCTCAAACTCATCCTATCTGTTTGTTTTTACAAACACAACGAGGCTTTTGCTTTTTTTGCGTGGTGAATCCATGTCTTGACAGCCTTCTCCCCTCGGTTGACGAGTCCGCGAAAAGTGGTATCCAAGCGCAGGCGGCGCTCGTCGGCAGGCAGCCAGGGATCCGTCAGCGGCGGAGTTTGATTTCCGCGGCAATCAGTCCGCAACGGCCGCGAAGGCGCAAGCGCGCTTAAGGTGCGCGGGCAAGCGCCGGAGCGGGCGTAATTCAAAGAGAACCTGTTGAATCCTTTCAAAGTGGTACTGCTCCATGATCCAGCAAGAGAAATTGCGCGCCCTTTCCCTGACCGTTCCCTGGAACCTTTTCCTGCTCACTCTGGGAGGGGTCGTTCTCACCTTCGGCCTCAAGTGCATCGCCGCGCCGCAGGACTTTGTCTCGGGCGGCCTGTTCGGAACGGCCATGCTCATCGTCTACGGCACGGATACGCTCAGCATCGCCGCCTGGTACGCCCTGTTGAACATCCCCGTGCTGTTGCTCGGCTGGTTCATGCTCAGCCGCCGCTTCATGCTTTACACCATTTACTGCATCGCGGTCACCAGTCTGGCCGCCGAGGTGATGCCCTGGCAAGTCCAGATCGCGGACAAGACCCTGGCCGCCATGGCCGCGGGCATCCTATCCGGGGTGGGATCGGGCATTGCCCTGCGCTCTCTGGGCAGTGACGGCGGACTGAACATCATCTCCCTAATTTTGCACAACAAGTATAATTTCAGCCTCGGCAGCTTCAACCTGGCCTTCAACACCGTCCTCTTCCTGGTGGCCCTGCCGGTCATTCAGCTGGACAATGTCCTCTATTCCATGCTCATCGTCTACCTGACATCCCACCTGATGAACTATTGCGTGGGCCTTTTCGACGAACGCAAGCTGGTCCTGATCATCTCGGAACGACATGCCGACATCGCCCAGAGCATCATGACCCATCTCGGTCGGGGCTGCACCCTGCTACACGGGCAAGGGGCCTTTACCCGCCTGGACCGGAAGGTGCTCCTCACCGTGGTCCACAACATCCAGCTCAAGCGCCTGGAGGAGATCGTCTATCAGGCTGACCCGCAATCCTTCGTGATCATTGAAAATACCCACCTGGTGCTGGGCAAGGGCTTTTCCCAGCGCAAGCAGTATTAGGGTTCTTCGACGTTCACTGTGGAATTAAGGAAGCTGAGAGGCGTGCCTTGGGAAATCATTCTCATCTCATTGAATTGCTTTGCTTTATTAAGGGGAAACATGCCCTGCGACTGCCTGAAACCTTTTTTGGAACTGTTATTTGTGAAAAGCATTTTCCATGAGGAGAAAAGCGAGCCGGTGGCACTGACCACGTTTGCCTTTGTGGCCGAAGGCTTTGATGGCTCCTGGCAAAAGAGCCCCCATGCCGGCTTTCAGCTGAAACCCACGTCAAACGGCGAAGAGCCATAACCAAGAAGGTAGCATGGGCCTTCAGGCCCAGGCGTCCTGCCCTTGGGCGGGGTCTCAGACCATAAAGGTAGTTTTTCGGAGTGACCTGGTCCCATGGCAATTTCGCAAGTCTGTGCGCCCGGCATGGCCGGGCGCACAGATGTCATGTCACTTGCGCTGAGCAAAGCCAGCCTGCTCCTGTTTCGAGTCAGGATTTGCAGGTAAATCCTTGCAGCGCGAATTCACATTTCCAATGTAAATTTGCTTTAGCGCCGCACAGGAGAGGATGCACCTGCCCGGCGCTACTGAAGAGCAAATGAGTTACAGATCTGTCACTTCCTCATGAATATGCATACCGCGCTTTTTCAATTCCGCAAAAACATCATTTGGATTAAAAGCATGCTCCGGAATAAGGATGCCTCTTCTGCCTTCTAAAACTTTATCTTTGGCTATAAGTTGAACGGCGATGCTCAGGGGAATACCGACATTTCGCGTATAGGCGCGGAGTTTCTCCCAGCCGGGAACAGAACCGTCAGACGCTGGGTGTGTATGGTACAGAATATGCTGTTTCCTTTTCCCACCTTTTTTTCCTATAACCTCTATATGCAAAGCATAGCCGTAAAGCTCAGTTTCTGTACCTTCTTTGGAATTGATGAGATATTCACCGATGCAATCCATGACACCTATCTTTACGCCATTGAGTGTTACCTTTTCGTTGCGGAGAATTCCCCAATCATAAAGGGCGCGTACAAGCTGCATATTTTTTTGTGGCCAGGTTCCTCTTGTTTCCACAAGACGGATACCCTTATCCTTCAACGCTTCCGCCACCGTTCGCGTTTCCGAGTGAGGGATGATGTACTCGGGAAGCGTCCCATAGGGTTCGGGAAGCTTGACATCGCGGGGTCTTGCGAAGGGGGGCACCTGGATAAATTTTCCATCTTCAAACACAATCCTTCCTGGAAGAGCCGGGTCATACTCGTAAGTTGTTGTTTCAGTTATAGACCGTGAAAAAGCAAAGGGTCTGAAAGCGCCGTGACTGATCCGGGCGGATTCGACCGTATCCAGCTGGTTTGCCGCGAACATCACCATCATCTGCGTTGTGCCGGGGGTCATCCCAAAACCGGGGACACAGGTTTTCCCTTTCTCCTTGAAAATATGCGCATATTGATCTTCTTCTCCAAAACCGTTCAGGTTCACGCCATGACAACCAGCTTCCGCAATGCAGGCTGTTGATTTTCCATTCATTGTAATGGCTGTTCCATCCATTACAATATCATATCCCTTCATTTTAGCAACCGTATCATTATGATTGTTGACATCAACCTGAATAAAGCTAACCCTTGGATCATCAAGAAACTTTACTATTTCGTTTCCTGCTTTTACATCAAAATCGGCTATTGTTATTTTTTCAAAATCTGAAAATTGAACAAGATCCAGTGCCGCTTCTCTGCATATACGCCCTGCTCCTCCCAAACAAAAAACTTTCATTTGATACCTCCACGGTTAAAGGTTATAAATGTCAAATTTTTTATCTATATTCTTGTAAAATCCACAGTGCTATTCTTGCAAAAGATCAAACGGAACGCCTGCAGGACTGAAAGGTTAGGCGATCTTCTTGTTGCCTACGCCCGCAAGGACGGCGAAGACCGCATTCGCTACGCACACGCCTCCCACTACGATGAAGAGGAGATTCCAGGCGCCTGTATCCAGGATAGCGCCGAATATAATCGCCTGCATGGCCGCGCCCATGTAAGCTGCCCAGTCCAGGATGCCGGTAGCCGTGCCTGAGAAGAAGCGTCCGCCGACATCCGTCGCGTACGCCCAGACAACGCCGTTTATGGCATAGATGAAGAATCCGGCCAGAAAGAGAACTCCGGCGACAATAAAAGGATCCGTCAGATAGGGAAAGAGGAAGACAGTCGCGCCGGCGGCCAGAGCGCAAATAATAACCGCCGGAAGACGATTGATCGAACAATATTTGTCGGTGATCCAAGGAACAATAACGGTGCCAAGGGCCATGCCCAGAGGCAACCACACGGAACCTACGATGCCTGCCTTGACGTCCATTTGCAACGCTTCTTTATAATAAGAAGGAATCCAGGTCAGCAAACCATAGCGAGCTGTGTTGGAACCGGCCACGATGAAACACCAGAGGACGAAACGCCATTGGGAAAACAGATAGATATATGGATAGATCTTGCCCTTGGAGGCTACGATGGCTTCCAATGCGGCTTCCTGCTCTACCCGTTCCGGTTCAGCTTCCTTATATTCCTTCAAACCGACATCGGAGGGCCGCCCTTTTACCAGGAAGTAGAAGAAACCGACAACGCACAGGATGCCGATGACGGGGATGGTGAAGGCCGCGCGCCAGTCGCCGGGTCCGGGCTGCCCGTCCGGGCCGGCCGGACCGGGAACCAGGGCGAAGGCAATCGCCACCAGGAACCAGGTGACGACCTGACCAAGTCCGGAAAAGCCGTTGGACAAACCGGTGGCAAACCCGCGAGTGTTGCCTGGCCACCATCTGGCCATGAGAGCTAAACCTGGCGACCAGAGCATAGACTGAAAATAGCCGTTGAAGCCCCAAAGAACGGTGATTAACAACAAACTGTCCTGAAAGCTGATGAAAACGTTTGTTGCAGCGGAGAGGATGGCGCCAGCAACGATAAAGCGTTTGACGCCGAAAATTTCGCCCAGACGTCCATTAAAAAGGTGACCGAAGCCATACGTCCAGAACATGACGGACGACAGAATGCCCAACTGGGTCTTTGTCCATCCCATCTGCTCCGTCATGAGCGGAATAGCCAGGCCCAGATTAAACCGTCCTCCGTACAGAAAAAGGTAGAGGATGCTGAACATCAGCAGCATGAGCCAGGCATGCTTTCTGAACTTCGCGTATTCCCCTGCGGTATAACCTAAGGACGCGGCTCTGAAATCAATAGACAGGGTACTGTCTGCCATTATGCTCTCTCCTTATTTTGTCTAAATGGATTCCAGGATGCCCTGACCAGGGCGCTCACCTCTCCGCAGACGGGGTTCGATCTGGCCAAAGATGATTTCCGGGACATAAGCCACGGACGGGACAAGGAAGTCCGGTTTGGCAATCGCCAGAGCATCATAATCATTGCTACCCGAGGCATAGAGGGCTATGGTCCAGCAACCCGCGTTGTTGCCGCAGAGCATGCCGGCTGCGGTATCATCGATCTTGACTACAGATTCAATTACGTCGGTGCGAGTCTTCTTCATGCAATCGTAAACCATGAAGGGGCTCGGACGGCCGGGAACGATCTCCGAGTTCGTGGTCACGTCGAAGCGGATGCCGTATTTTTCCTCCAGTTTTTTGTTCAACATGAGGGAGTCATCGTTGTAGTAACCCGTATCGCAGCCCACCAGAATACCGGCCTCCCGGAGCTTGGTGATGCATTCTTCAGCGCCTTCAATGGGTTTAGCCAGATCGTCGTCGACAATGTACTTGCTCATCATGCCGCGAAATTCGGTCAGCAACATTTCAAATTCCGCTTCCGTATATGGGTGGCCGAATTCTTTAATGTACTGTTCCTGAATTTCCGGTAGTTCCAGAAGCAACCGGAGATGGGTAGGCTTGAAGTTACCCATGGGCTTGCGGATGACCGCCCAGTCCACGATGATATTATGATTTTTCAGTGTGTTATAAAATGGCACCACAGGAGCTTTGCAACCGCGCATGTCGTCTTCAGGCCATCGCCCGCGCAGGTCTTGGGGGCCATCGCAAAAGGTGCCCGCCGTGTCGAGTACCGCAAGCTTAATCTTGCCAGTATAGCGTCTGTTGTACATAAGCCTTTCCTCCTTATCCGCTGAAGTTCAGCCGAAATTGGCTTTGAAAATTCAGCCGGACCTGTTTCCCTTCCGGGAAGCAGGCCTTAGGCAAAAAGCGCCTTGTTGCGTGCGGCCTGTTCCGCGGAAAAGAAAAATCCGGTTTGCCTCCTGTGGAGACAAAACCGGATTACGCTGAAAAATCGGCTGGAAACAACGGCTGAAACCGCGCCGCCCCAAAAGGAAAACGCGTTATCTAGAGAGAGAGAGAGAGAGAGAGAGAGAGAGAGAGAGAGAGAGAGCAAAAATCAGGCCAAAACCGTCAGTCTCAGATCCTACTATTCCATCTGGTTGCGGATAGAAAATGCTTTTCTTCTCTATCACTACCTACCTCACTTTCGCCCACAGCTCGGCATACTGCCATCTGCTGCTCCACCGCACCGCCGGAGATCCTTTGAATAGCTTCCCTATAGGGGGAAAAGTTAAAGTTAATTTAAAGATCATCCAAAGTTTTACGAAAGATGCCCACGGCTCTGGTCATGCTGGTTCTTGGGAATGTTGTTTTCAGCTTTGCCGTATAGAAAAAAGGCATTTCTTTGGATTTTCCCATAGTTACAGTAGATCTATGCCAGCTTGAAGGCGAAATATAATTAAAATCGGTAAACCCCCGGCAGAGCCGGGGGTTTACCGATTTTAATTATATTTTACATGGGTGCATTTTGGTATGAAACTACTTACTCCTTATATTATCCAATGATTATAGAAAAAGGCTCTGGAAGTTCAGACTAAATCATGTGCCAAAAGGGTCAGGAACCTGTGCCAATTAGGGGACAGGTAAAACATAACTCCCTTGAGATTCAATAAATACGCGTTAGGAAGGCCCGCCCCAAACCCCGCCGGGGGGCATGACGCCCCCGGACCCCCTCGTTATGATGTCTGGGGCTCCACCCCGAATCCCGGTGAGGGCGAACCTGTCCCCTCAGGGGAATATCCCCCGGCGTTTCCCCAAAAGCCGCCTTTTCAGCCGAAATGCTGGCGGGCCAGTTCCACAAGGAAGGCTTTGGAGCGTCTTTGCCGGGTGGCGATGGCGGCCATGGAAAAGGTTTTCTGGTTCCGGGACGACCAGACCGTGCCGAAGCCGCTCTGCGCCATGCTGCCCATCAGGGTCTTGGCGGTAAAGCCGCAGCGGCGGGCGTATTCCAGACGCCCGGCGGCCAGGGCGGGCCGGTATCCGTAAAGAATATCCAGGGGAGTGACGGGACCGGCCGGGGCCTCATAGGCGGTGTCCATAAGGCCGTCCGCGGCGATCAGGGCGCAGGCTTCCTGAATATCGGCGCTGATGACCACCAGATAGCCCTCTTCCTTGAGCGCCCGCAGGCAGTTGCCCAAGGTTTCCATCACTTGGTGGGGATAGAGTCTCTCCAGGCTGTGGGCGGTGAAAATCGCGTCAAAAGAAGCCTCTTCCACGCCGCGCATGTCCGGAAAGGCGGCCTGGATATCGGGCCTTGTCTCCCTTGACGGGTCCATGCGCACCTCTTCCCATTCCGATCCGGCGAAGAGCAGGCTTGTCCGCTCCCGGGGAACCTTCCCGCTCATGGCGTGCAAAAATCTGGGCATATCTTTCTCCCTGGGAAGGTCTCGCGGCGGCAACCGCGCGAGCCGGCGGCGAATCTTCCCCTCTCCGCCCGCAACGGCCCGCCCGTCTTTTTCCGTCTTTTTCGCGCCTGCTTCCATCGCCTGCTTCCGTCGCCGGGCGGGATTCTATCCTGTCCTGAATTTTTCCGCAATACAGTCGGCCGGGATCATGCCTGTGGCCGCGGCCGCGACGATGTTTCCGGAGACGCCGGGACCGTCGCCCGCGACAAAGAGGTTGGCGACGGAGGTTTCCAGGCGGGCGTCCGTTTCCACCTGGGTGGCGAAGAACTTGATTTCCGGGGCATAGAGCAGGGTTTCCTCGTTGGCCACCCCGGGAATCACCTTATTGAGTTGCAGCAGGCCGTCCGCCACGTTGGCCACGATGCGTTCCGGCAGGGCCATGGCGATATCGCCGGGCACAACGGCGCGCAGGGTCGGCTCAATATAGCTGTTGCCGATGCGGTTCCAGGTGGAGCGGCGGCCGCGCTTCAGATCGCCAAAGCGCTGCAGGATGGGCTTGCCGCCGCCGATGAAGGTGGCCAGTCTGCCGAGGGCCTGGCCGTAGCCCTGGTTGTCGGAAACGGGATCGGTGAGCACCACCTTGGAGAGAAAGGCGAAATTGCTGTTCTCCGACTTTCTGTCCCGGAAGGAGTGCCCGTTGACGCAGACGAAATCCTGGTATGTCTCCTGAGTGACGAAGCCGCCGGGATTGGTGCAGAAGGTGCGGATCTCGTCGTCATAGCGGGAGGTCCGGAGAAAGAAGGCCGGGTCATAGATGACCTCGCACAGGGCCTTAAGGATGTCCCGGTGCACCTCCACCCGCACCCCCACCTCAATGCCGCGCTGGCTGACCCGCAGTCCGTGGGTCTGGGCCAGGGCGCCCATCCAGTCGGCGCCCACCCGGCCGGGAGCCAGGATCACGGCTCGCGCCGGCAGGAACCCTTCCGGCGCGACCACACCAAGGACCCGGTTTTCCTCCACGCGCACCTCCGTCACCTTCTGCCCGGTCCGGATATCCACCCCCCGTTGCCGGAGGTAGGCGCACAGGGCGCTGATGGGCCCGGTCAGGCGGTCGCTGCCCAGGTGTTTCTGCCGGATGAGCAGAAGATGGATGCCCGCCCGTCTGGCTCTGGAGCGGATGTTTTCCGCCGCCTCCCTGTCCGGGGGAAAAACCGGGGCATCCAGGCCGAAGCGGTTGAAGACGGCTTCCGTCTCCTCCAGAAGGGCCTCGGCCTCGGGCAGGGGAAGAAACTGGGTCAGATCGCTTTTGCCCAGCTTGGGGATGAAGTTCAGCTTGCCGTCGGAAAAAAGCCCCGCCCCGCCCAGGCCGGAAAGAATCCGGCAGTGCGGCCGGCAGTGGAGGCAGGTCCCGCTGGAGCTGACAGGGCAACTCCGCCTGTCCGCCTCGTCCCCCTGCTCCAGAAGACAGACCGAAAGATCGCTGCGCTCGGCCAGGCGGTAAGCGGCAAAAAGCCCGGCCGGGCCTCCGCCCACAATGATCACGTCCGTGCCGTCCCGCGCGCGCCGCATTCTTCCTCCTTTTCCGGCAACCCGCCTTGAGGGGGAAGCGGATGTTGCGCAACTCCCCCCCCTCCATTCAGAGGTCCAGTTCCAGACCCACGGGGCAGTGGTCGGACCCGGCGACATCCCCGGCGATCCAGGCGTCCCGCACGGCCCCCGCCAGTTCGCGGGAAACGAAAAAATAGTCGATGCGCCAGCCCACATTCCGCTCCCTGGCCCGGAAACGGTAGGACCACCAGGAATACTGGCGGGGAACGTCCCCCCGCGCCAGACGCAGGGTATCCACATAGCCGCGGGCGATGAAGGCGTCTATCCAGGCCCGTTCCACGGGCAGAAAGCCGGAAGTGTTCTCATTCTCCCTGGGCCGGGCGATATCCAGGGGCCGGTGGGCGGTGTTGAAATCCCCGCAGACCACCAGGGGCTTTCCCCGGCGCAAATCTTCCGCGTACTCCAGAAAGGCGTCGTAAAAACCAAGTTTGTAGGCCAGGCGTTCTTCGCTCATCTGTCCGTTGGGAAAGTAAACATTCAGGAAATGAAAGGCCGGAAATTCCAGCTGGAGAAGCCGTCCTTCCCCCTGGTAGGCGGCCTGGGGCAGATCCCGGCTCACGGCCAGCGGCCTTTCGCGGCAAAAGACCGCCACCCCGGAATAGCCCTTTTTCCTGGCCGCCGGAAACCAGAAACTGTGATAGCCCGGAGGATTCCGGTGCTCTTCCGGAATCTGGGACTCCTGAGCCTTGACTTCCTGCAGGGCGACGATATCCGCCTCCGCCCGCGCGAACCACTTCCAGTCCTCCCTGGCGCACAGGGCGCGAAAGCCGTTGACATTCCAGGAATAAAGCCGCATCGCTCCCCCTTTTCCCGCCTGTTCCCCTGCCGGCGCGACGACTGCTTTGCGCGGAAATCAGCCGGGGCGTTTTGGCGGCGCCTGTTTCACCGCCGCAGGCCGTCGGCAAGGCGTTTCACGTCCTCAAGGGAAAGGCCGGTAAGTTTGGCAACTGTTTCCGCGGACAAATTTTCCCCCAGAGCATTCCGGGCGACTGCGAGTTTTTCTTCCTGCCGCCCTTTCTGCAACCCTTCCTGCCGCCCTTCCTGCAGTCCCTCCTCTCTCCCTTCATGGCGCGCGTCGCCAAGCCAGGAGTCCAAATCCATGCGGGCCTTTTCTCTGGCTTCCGCCAGAGCCCTGGCCCGTTCATCGCCGCTCAGCACTTTGATTACGCCCCAGGCCTCCTCAATGGCGGAACTTGTTTGCGCCGCGCTCATAAAGTCCTCCTCCGTCCTTGCGCCGAAAAACCGCATCCAGTTGCCCAGTTGCGTTCCATCAGCCTCGCGCATCTTGGGTATCTCCAGAACGTCGATTTCTATGGAATCGGGGAAATGCGCCCCGGTTCTCGCGTCAAACAGGCGAAAGCGGTTGTGGTAGGCGTCATTCTCCCTGATCAGAACAAAATCGGTTATCAGAATGCTGATTACCCGGTTAATCCTTTCATATTGATAGCCGCTTTTTACCTGCTCAACAACCATTTTCGCCGTGTAGAAGGTCATCCGCCGCCAGATGGATCGCTGCGGTTTGACCTGCACCTCCACATCAAGAACCTTGCCGGTTTTTGTCGTGACTTTGACATCCAGAACACCCAGCTTGTCATCAAGATATTCCCGGTCCAGATTCGGGTCCACCACCGTCAGCCCCTGGTATTCCTCAGCGGGCAAATCCAGCACGGCCTGCAGAAAATCGCGCAGCAGTCCCACTTTCTCCCCGAAGATTTTGCGAAAGACGAAATCGTTGACCGGCGAAAGCGGCTTCTTATCCATGCGGGCTGCTCCCTCATTTCTTGGGAAATATAGCGCAAAGCGGGCGGCGGTTCAAGTTATGGCCAGGACAAAGCGGTAGGTTTCAGGGCGGACGATAAAAATCCTGGCCCCTCAACGCGGCCCGCGGGGGAGGAAAAGGGCTGTCAGGGCCAGGGCGTCTTCGTTGCGGGCCAGGCGGAAGAGGCCGATCCAGGCCAGGGCGCAGGCGGCGATCATGACGGCCAGGGAGGCTGCCAGGGGGCCTTTGTCCTCCAGAGGCAAGGGGAGGAAAAAGAGCAGGAGGGCCATTCCCAGGGCCGGGGGGAGGTAGGGCAGGCAGCGGCGAGCGGCCGGGCCGGCGTCCAGGCCCTTTTGCCGCAGGGCGCGCAGGAGCAGAGCCGTATGGACCCAAGCCCCGCAGGTCAGGCCGAGGGCGATGCCCGGCGCTCCCAGGAAGAAGGCTCCCGGCAGGGCGGCCAGGATAGAGGCCGCAAGGCTCGGAGCGGCCGCGAGGCTCACGGTCCGCGTCCCGCCGAGGGCGGCCAGGGCGGTCAGGAGGGTCCGGTCCGCGCACATGGCCGGCAGGGCGGGGGCATAGGCTGCGAGGCAGAGGGCGGTCAGCCGGGCGTCTTCCGGACTGTAGGCCCCCTGGCCGAAGAAAAGCCGGCTCAGGGGCAGGGCCAGTCCGGCAAGTCCGGCCGCCGCCGGCAGGCTGAGAAAGGCGCTGAGGGAAACGCCCCGGATCAGGGCCTCCCTGTTCTGCCGGGAGGTTCGCTCCGCAAGGCGCGGCAGGGCCAGAAGCCCGACGCTCACTCCGGCCAGGCCCAGGGGGAATTCCAGCAGGCGCTCGGCGAAATACAGGGCGCTGATGGAACCGCCGGCCAGAAAGGAGGCCAGGCAGGTTCCCGCCAGCACCTGAAGCTGGTAGGCCGAGGCGCCCAGAGCCGCCAGAGGGATGCGGGCGAGGGCGGATCGCGCCTCCTTCCGGGCCAGGGCGCGCCGAAAGGCCGCCGGGCCGCCGGCTGCCGGATATCCGGCCAGGGCAAGCTGGGCGGCGCCCGCCAGACTGACCCCCAGGCAGAGGAAAAGCTCACTCGCGCCGGGGGAAGAGGAAAGGCCCAGGGCCGTCAGGCCCGCGCCCAGAAAGCAGAGGTTGAAGACAGGGGGGGCCAGGGCCTGGGGGACGAGGTTTCCCAAACAGGCCCGGCGGGAGAGGGCGATGCCCGCGAGCAGGCAGAGGGGCAGGTAGGGGAGGCAGCAGGACAGGAGGAAGGCGGCCCGGCGAGCGGAATCCGGGGCCAGTCCTGGGGCTGTCAGCAAGACCAGGGCCGGGGCCGCGAGACCCAGGAGAAGGAGGAGGGGCGGGCTCAGGAGTACAAGGACGCGGCTCAGATCCCGGCTCAGGCCGAGGGCGGCCTCCTGCCCCTGCCGGGCGGCGGCCTCGGCGAAGACCGCCAGATGGCCCAGGCCCAGAGCGCCTTCGGCCAGCAGGCGGCGGAACAGGTTGGGGATGCGGAAGGCCGCCAGAAAGACATCCGCCCCCGGCCCCAGAAGATAGGCCAGAAGCACGTCGCGGGCAACGCCGAGCAGACGCGAGGCCAGGGTCCCCCCGGCCGCGGCGAGGGCGGCGCGTCTTTCCGGTTCGTTCTGGAACACGCCCCCGCATACCCTAAAACGCCTTGCGGGGCAAGGAAGGCTTCCTCCGGAAGGCTTCCTCCGCTGCCGGACAGCCGCCCCGGGGGATCTTGCCCCTCCCGGAGAAAAGGGCTAAGCCTTTCCCACATACCGCTCTGCAAGGAGAGACGCCATGTACGCAGCCGCGCAAGGAGCCTTGGTGGCCATCGCCGGGGACAGGGAAATCCGCCTTGTTCCGGCAATGGCCAACCGGCACGGGCTGATCACGGGAGCGACGGGAACGGGAAAGACCGTGACCCTGCAAACCCTGGCGGAAACCTTCAGCGCCATGGGCACGCCGGTCTTCGCCTCCGACGTCAAGGGCGACCTTTCCGGCCTTGCCGCCTCCGGCGGCGGCAGGGAAAGCGTGGTCCGGCGCGTGGAGGCCTATGGCCTGAAGGGAAAAGGGTTCGCCTTCCGGGCCTTTCCCGCCCAGTTCTGGGACGTCTTCGGCCAACAGGGCGCTCCGGCCAGAACCCGCGTGGCCGACATGGGCCCCCTGCTCCTCGGGCGCCTGCTCCGGCTCAACGACACCCAGACGGCCGTGCTGCGCCTAATTTTCAGCATAGCCCGCGAGGAATCCCTGGAACTGCTGGACCTCAAGGACCTGAAAAGGATCCTGGAATACTCCTCGGCCAATGCCGCCAAATTCTCAGCCGCTTACGGCAGCATCGCCCCCCAGAGCGTCGGAACCATCCAGCGCGCCCTGGCGGCCCTTGAGGAGGAAGGCGCGGAACTCTTCTTCGGCGAGCCGGAACTGCGCCTGGAGGATCTCCTGCGGACCGAAGGCGGCCTGGGAGTCGTCAACATCCTGGCCGCGGACAAGCTCATGCTCCGGCCGGCCGCCTACACCGCCTTCCTCCTCCGGCTGCTGAGCGGACTTTTCGAAACCCTGCCGGAAGTGGGCGACGCGGACAAGCCCCGGCTGGTCTTCTTTTTCGACGAGGCCCATCTCCTCTTTCGCGACGCCCCCAAAGCCCTGCTGGAAAAGGTCGAGCAGGTGGTCCGCCTGATCCGGAGCAAGGGGGTGGGCGTCTGGTTCATCTCCCAGACTCCGGCGGATATCCCCGACTCCATCCTGGGACAGCTGGGCAACAGGGTGCAGCACGCCCTGCGCGCCTACACGCCCAAAGACCGCAAGGCCCTGCGCGTCGCCGCCCAGTCCTTCCGCGCCAATCCCGCCCTGGATGCGGAAACGGCCATCGCCGAACTGGGCGTGGGAGAAGCCCTGGTCTCCTTTCTGGACGCCGGGGGCGTCCCCCGCCCTGTGGAACGGGCCTTCATTTTGCCCCCGGAAGGACAGATCGGTCCCCTGGACCCCGAGACCCGCGCCTGCCTGCTCCGCTCCTCGCCGGGCTGGCTGCGCTACGCGCAGCCCCTGGACAGAACCTCGGCCTATGAAATCCTGGCCCGGAACGGCGCCCGGAGCGAAAAGGAACTGGCCGCGCGGGAAAAGGCCGAAGCCAAAGAACGGGCCGCGCGGGAAAAGGCCGAAGCCAAAAAGCGCCGGGCGGAGGAAACCGCGAGGCTGCGGGCGGAAAAGGAGGAGCGGCGCGAGGCAGAGCGCGGCCGGGGATTCTGGCTGGGTCTGGCCCGCTCCGTGGCCGCGCCCCTGATCCGGCGGGGCCTCGCCTCCCTGCTGAAAAAACGCTGAGGTGTCGATCCGGTTTTTTGGTTTGGAGGGCTTTTGAGGGGGCTTTGCCCCCTCAAACTCCCCCAGCGGGGGCACGATGCCCCCGCACCCCCATTTGCCGGGTTTCAGGCCACGCCCTGAAACCGACGAGAGGCCCGGGCCGCTCCGCGCGAAAACCAGCAAAAAAAACTTGGCAAGAAAAAAGGCCTGTGCTAAACGAAATTAAAATTCGTTTTCAATTGGAACGGAAAACGCCGCCGGCCTGGCGGCCTGGGGCCTGGGCCTGTCTCATTTGCCCCAACCTGCAAAAGGAGGATCCATGAAACGCTTTCTGACCTTCGCCCTCGCGGGGGCGCTTGTCCTGGGCCTGTCCGGAGCGGCCCTGGCTGTGGATGTCCAGGTTTCCGGGACCTGGGAGTTCGCCTTCGGCTGGATAAAGAACGAAGGCTTCCACGACAACGACAACGGCTACGACGGCAACGCGGACAACTTCCTCGCCCGCCAGCGCTTCCGGACCCAGGCCGACTTCATCGTCTCGGAACGGCTCCGGGGCGTGATCATGCTGGAAATCGGCGACTCCCTTGAGTGGGGCCGCGACGAGGACGGCAGCAAAGTCGGCAACAACGGCGGCGGCTCCATCGACACCGACGGCGTGAACGTGGCCACCAAGCTGGCCTATGTGGACTGGCTCATCCCCTCCACGGAAGTGGCCGTGCGCATGGGCCTGCAGTACATCGTCCTGCCCGACGCCGTGGGCCGGGGCAACCCGGTGCTGAACAGCGACGTGGCGGCCCTGGCCGTGACCGTCCCCTTTACCGAGCAGGTGGGCCTGACGGCGGTCTGGGCCCGGCCCTTTGACGTCAACAGCAACGATGGCGACGGCAACCACAGCCTCGCGGATGAAATGGACATCTTCGCCCTGATCCTGCCCGTGAACGGCGAGGGCTGGTCCTTCACCCCCTGGGCGGCCTATTCCCGCGTGGGCGCTTCCTCCGGCCTGCTGGAGTATGCCGCCGGCAACAGCGGCGCCAACGGGGCCTTCGGCCTGGACACGGAAAATATCTCCTTCAGCGGCGACGACAGCGCGGACATCTGGTGGGGCGGCCTGGCTCTGGAAGTCACCGCCTTCGACCCCCTGACCTTCGGCCTGAACGCCATGTACGGCCACATGGGCAAACTGGAGGCCACTCTGGATGACGGCAGCGGAGTGCTTTCCGATTTTGACTTCCGCACCGCCGGCTGGCTCCTTGCCGCCAGCGTGGACTACAAGCTGGACTGGGGCTCCGTGGGCCTCTTCGGCTGGTACTCCACCGGCGACGACGAGGACGACGCCAGGGACGGCGAATACGGCCGCCTGCCCGCCATCGGCTTTGACAACGGCTTCGCCGCCACCGGCTTCGGCGGCCCCGGCTCCTTCGGCAACGGCTCGGACACCGTGGTCAGCGCCACCTTCCTGGGCACCTGGGGCATCGGCGTCCAGCTCGCCGACTGGAGCTTCGTGGAAGACCTCAGCCACACCCTGCGCCTCTCCTACTACCGGGGCACCAACGACCACGATGTGGTGGAAAGGGGCACAAGGGACGGCTACGCCCTCGCCTTCTCCGGCGAGGCCGTCTACCTGACGGACAAGGACAGCGCCTTTGAAGTCAACTTCGACCACGTCTACAACCTCTACGAAAACCTGGCCATGGCCTTGGAACTGAGCTACATCCGCCTGGACCTGGACGAGGACGTCTGGGATGACGCGGCCGGAAAGGACTACGCCGACACCTCCAACGCCTGGAAGGCCCAGTTGCTCTTCCAGTACAACTTCTAGACGCTCTTCAGCGCGCATTCCCTGCTCATAAAGACGCCGCCCCGGATGGAACGAGTTCCATCCGGGGCGCAAAGCGGATGATCCGCTCCATTGCCGGGTTGAGCATTTTCATCCCGAATCGGACTGTGGAAAAGCATCTTGCCGAGCGACCCTCTGTGGATCATTTTTGCGCGCCGATGAACATGTAACCACTATTGATGACGTGTTGGCGACTGCGTTTGTCGCATAAGGCCCGGCCTCAGGCTTTGGCCAGCAGGGCAAGTTGGGCCAGGCTGCCCTCCAGGTCGTGGGATTCGGCCGCATCCTGGCGCAGGAAGGCGTTGATCAGGGGAAGGGCCTCAATGGCCTTGTCAATTTCCGGGCTGGCCCCCCTGGCGTAGGCGCCGATGAGAATCATGTCCTCCATGCGCTTGTAGGCGGCCAGGCGGGAGAGGACAACCCGGCCGTTTTCCAGGGCGTCGCTGGAGCAGATGTCGGGGCGCAGGCGGCTGATGGAACGCAGGACGTCGATAGCCGGGAAATGGCCCTGGTCGGCCAGTTCGCGGCTGAGGACGATGTGTCCGTCCAGGATGGAGCGCACGGCGTCGGCAATGGGTTCATTGAAATCGTCGCCGTCCACCAGGACGGTGTAGATGCCGGTGATGCTGCCGCGCGCGTTGCGGCCGGCGCGTTCCAGCAGGCGGGGAAGCTGGGCGAAGACGGAAGGGGTATAGCCCTTGGTGGTGGGGGGCTCGCCCACGGCCAGCCCGATTTCGCGGGCGGCCATGGCAAAGCGGGTGACTGAATCCATCATGAAGAGGACGTCCCTGCCCTGGTCGCGGAAGTATTCGGCCACGGCAGTGGCGGCATAGGCGGCCCGGATGCGCAGCAGGGGAGACTGGTCCGAGGTGGCGACCACCAGAACGGAGCGGGCCAGTCCTTCGGCCCCCAGGTCCTTTTCCATGAATTCCAGCACCTCGCGGCCCCGTTCGCCCACCAGGGCGATGACGTTGACCTCGGCTTTGGTGCGGCGGGCGATCATGCCCATGAGGGTGGATTTGCCCACTCCAGACCCGGCCATGATGCCCATCCGCTGCCCCTTGCCCAGGGTGAGCAGGGCGTTGATGGCCC